>CAYVSR010000026.1:0-12878 GCA_964453125.1 uncultured Phycisphaeraceae bacterium
GCGGCACGCCGTTGGTGGGCATAAGTCGTGGCGCAGTCTAGCCCTTCGTGGGTCGCGTGAGTGGTTGGGAGCGAGCGCGGGCGGTCTCGGAAGCCGCAGGAGGCGCGTCGTTCGTCAAAAAACGGGGTGAGGAAGGTAAACGGTACCGCCTGTGACGGTCGATCTCTCGATGCCGGGCGGCGTATCAGGAGCCGCCCGCCGCGCGGCGGCGGCCGTCTCGCGTTGACAGGGTTTCGTCCGGTGATAGGTTTATCGGCCCGGCGCGGGCGCCCCAAGCGCCACGCGGGCAACGGGTTCCGACGCAACGGGTGCGCGCAGCCCCGGCGCGTCAAGCGGGTCCGGGCGATGTGCCCCGGCAGGCAGTTGAAGGAGCGATCGCGTGAGTCAGCCAACCGGTCATCGCCTCGCCACCCGACACTCGGCCCGGGGCGCGCTCGCCCTCGCGAGATTCGCCGGCGCCGCCGCGGCTGCGCTGGCGCTGACCGCGTGCACCAACCCGGGCGAGGTGGACGCCTGGCTGTTCGACCAGAGCGTGGTGGGCCGGTGGGAGAACACGCCGACCGTCGTCCCGATTCTCGAACGGATCGACGTGATCGAGCGCGACGAGGGCGAGAACGCGGAGGTGACACAGGTCACCGCCGAGGACCTCGTGCCGGTCGTCGAGGAGTATCAGCTGGGGCCCGGCGATCAGGTGAAGGTGTCGATTCTCGACTTCCTGCAGCAGGGCTTCGTCTCCGAGTTTGAACTGCAGGTGGACATCACCGGCGCTGTCGATCTGGCGCAGCTGGGGCGCGTGTTCGTGCAGGGTCAGACGGCGGACGAGGCTCGCCAGACCCTCGCCAGAGCGGTCGTCGACAAGGGCATCTCGATCGAAGAGCCGGTCGTCTCGATGCAGTTGCTGCGCCTGCGACAGGCCACGTTCAGCGTGTACGGCGCCATTCAGGGCGTCGGTCGCTACTCCATCCCCGCGCCCGACTACCGCCTGCTCGAGGCTCTCACCGAAGCAGGCGGCATCAGCCCGTCGCTGCGGAAGGTGCAGGTCATCAGGCAGGTGATCCTGTCCTCCGAACTCAAGAAGGGCGCCGGCGCCAAGGCGACCGGCGCCACGTCCAATCAGGTCGCGCCGACGAAGCCCGGCGGCACGGACCTCAACACGCTCATCGAAGAACTGACCGCGCCGGAGGGCGCGCCCGCCGAGCCCGAGACGCCCACAGCCACCGCGCCGGTCCCGTCCGCCGCGCCGGGCGGCGCCCCGCCGATCGACCTCGTGGAGGGCGACTCTGCATCGAAGCCCGGCGCGAGCGCGGCGCCGGAGAGCAGTTGGGTGTACCTGAACGGCGAGTGGGTGCAGGTGGCCAAGACCGCGAAGGGCGGCGCAGGCGGCGCGAGCGAGCCGGACACCAAGAGCCTTGTCACCCAGCGGATCATCGAGATCCCCGTCGGGCCGCTCCTCAAGGGTCTCGCGCAGTACAACATCGTGATCCGCCCCGGGGACACGATCAATATCCCGCCCCCGGACGCGGGCCTGATCTACATGGGCGGCCCCGGCATCGCGCGCGGCGGCGTGTACGAACTGCCGCAGGTCGGCCGGCTGACGATCAAGCAGGCGGTCGCCGCCGGCGGCGGGCTCAGCGCGATCGCGATCCCGGAGCGGGTGGACCTCACGCGTCGCGTTGGGGACGACCGTGAGGCGACGATCCGGCTCAACCTCCGTGCGATCTTCGAGGGGACCCAGCCGGACGTGTTCGTGAAGCCGGAGGACCAGCTGAACTTCGGCACGAACTTCTTCGCGACCCCGCTGGCGATCATCCGGAACGGGTTTCGCATGACCTACGGGTTCGGGTTCCTTATGGATCGCAACTTCGGCAACGACGTCTTCGGGCCCGAGCCCGTGAACCGCTTCGGCAACTGAGCCGGGGCGATGGGTGGCCCCGCCCGGCGATCGTCGGGTGGGCGAGCCCGGGCGGAGGCCCGGCGGATCGGATAACCGGCAGGAGGCCGAACAACCCCGCGCCCGAGGCGTAGACGCTCAGGCGGTCGCGCGGGTGGACGGGCATCGCCGCCGGGTGGCGGCGGGGGCCCGTGCGTGGGCCGGCGTCGGCGTCGGCCGGCGCCATGGGATCGAAAGCAGGTCGTCGGGGCCGGGCCCCGTCGTCGGGAGAAGCGGAGTCGGTGGGAACGATGTCGGCGCCATCCAGTGTTCCCGCCGCGCTGCGCGACGCGCGTCAGCGCGCGGGCGAGCCCGCGCCGACGGGCGGGCTGTTCAGCGCGCCCGCCCTGGCGATGGCGGCGCTGCTCTCGCTGGCGCTCGCGGGCGTGTTCTGGGAGTGGCTGCTGCGCCAGAACCGGTTCAGCATGGAGAAGCCGGCCGACTGGGGTCACGTGTACATGGTGCCCTTCATCTCGGGGTACTTCATCTACAAGCGTCGCGCGGCGATCGCGCGCCTCGCGCCAACGGTGTTCTGGCCCGGCATGCTGCCGCTGCTGATCGGGATCGCGGCGTACTACATGTGGACGCTGATGCCCATCCCCGGCATCCACATGTTCCAGGGCTACGCGCTCGTGCTGTGCGTCGCGGGGCTGACGCTCCTGCTGACCGGCCCGCGCCTCTTCGCGCTGCTGTGCCTGCCGGTGTCGTACCTCGGCTTCGCGGTGACGGTGGGCGACGCGCTCATGCAGCGCATCACGTTCCAGTTGCAGCTGATCGCCTCGCAGGGCGCGGCGCTGCTGCTGAAGATGATGGGGTTCACGGTGGACCTCGCGGGGAACACGCTGAGCCTCGCGTCGGGCACGGGCGAGCCGCACATGTTGAACGTGGCCGAGGCCTGCTCGGGCATGCGCATGGTGATCGCCTTCCTGGCGCTGGGCGTGGCGGTGGCGTTCCTCTCGTGCCCGCAGTGGTGGCAGCGGGTGGCGCTGGTGCTGCTGGCGGTGCCCGTGGCGGTGCTGACGAACGTCATCCGGGTGGCGTCGCTTGGCCTGGCGAGCGTGTGGTCGCCCGGCCTCGCGGAAGGCACGGCGCACGAGCTGATCGGCGTGCTGTGGCTCGTGCCCGCGTTCCTGTTCTTCATGGGCATCGTGTGGGCGCTCAAGGGCATCGTGCGCGACGAGACCAAGCCGGCGGCGCTGGCCAAACGCGTGCGCGAGGCGGCGATCGGATGACCTGGGCCAGGCTCGTCAGCCCGGCGTTTCTGCTCGCCCTCGCCACCCTGGTGAGCGCGGGCGTGGGGCACCGCGCCGCCATCCACGCCAACAAGATCTATCTCAAGAAGCTCCCCATCCAGGCGCCCGAGAGCCGCGTGTTCCACACGCTGCCGCCGACGGCGGGGGGGTGGTCGTCGGTCCCCTCGCAGAGCGACCGGCCGCTGAGCAAGGAAGTGCTGGAGACGCTGGGGACGGAGAACTACGTCTCGCGCCAGTACGTGAAGCGGTTTGGCGACCGGCTGGTGAACCTCGAGCTGCACTGCGCGTACTACACGGGCATGGTCGACACCGTGCCGCACGTGCCCGAGCGGTGCTTCGTCGGCGGGGGCATGGCGCAGATGGGCGGCTCGAAGCGCCTGGCGGTCCCGCTGGATGTCTCGCGCTTCGCGGTGGACCGCGACGCGGACCCCGCGCTGCACGGCGGGGCGATCCGGATGACGTACGACGACCGCGGGCAGCGCGTCCGCCTGCCGCTGAACATCGAGAACCTGACGATGAACGTCACGCGGTTCCAGCAGCAGAAGGTGGACGTGTACGCCGGGTACTTCTTCATCGCGAACGGGGGGACGGTCCCCCGCGCCGAGGACGTGCGCTTCCGCGCGTTCAACCTGACCGACGACTACTCGTATTACGCCAAGGTGCAGTTCACCAGCGCCTCGGTGAAATCGGAGGATGAACTCGTCGCGATGGCGGCGGACTTCCTCAACGACATGCTGCCCGAGATCATGCGCCGCACGCCCGACTGGGTCGAGGTGACCGAGGGCCGCTACCCGGCGGACAACCCCCGGCGCGCCGGCGCGACCGCTCCCACACCGACAGACCCCGCCCCGGGCCCTTCCCCCCGGTAACCCACGCACGAGCAACCCATGGCCGCCAAAGTCAACACCCGTTTCGTCGTCATCCTGACCGCCTCGCTGCTCACGCTCTTCGCGGGCGTCGCGGGGCTGGGCTACTACGTCATCAACAAGACCGGCTCGACGTGGGAGCGGCGCGGCGACCGCTTCGCGGCCAAGGGCGAGTTCGAGAACGCGGCCATCGCCTACGGCAGGGCGGTGGGGCACGAGAAGAACAACGTCGTGTGGCTGCGCAAGTGGGACGACGCCCTCTCCAAGTGGGCGCCCTCCACCGAGGCCGAGTTCAACGAGGCCTACTCCAAGTTCCACCTGACCATCCTCCAGCAGATCGCCAACGCCCTGCAGACCGACGCCGACGCCCACCGTGACTTCCTCGAGGCCATGTTCCAGGAGTTCTCGTACGCCGGCGGCGGCCGCTCCGAGTCGTGGGAGCAGATGTACAACATCGCGAACACCGCGCTCGAGCGCCTCGACCTCACCCGCCCGGAGTTCCAGAAGCTCCAACGCTACCGCGGCCTCGCGCAGCTGTACCGCCTCCGCAACGTCGAGGGCTCCGAGAAGGAGCGCACCGATACGCGCAAGGACCTCGAGGCCGCCATCGCCGTCGACCCCTCCGACGTCGAGTCCGCGCTGGGCCTCGTCGAGTGGCTCGCGGTGGACGCCTCCCGCGACCGGCGCGGCGGCAACACCGACGCGGCGGACGCCAAGATGAAGGACGCCCGCGCCGCCCTCGACGCGGTGATCGCCCGCTTCCCCAAGGACCCGCGCCCGATGCTCCGCAGGTGGGAGCTTGACGCCGAGACCGCCCTCGCCGGCGCGATCAACGCCGCCGAGCAGCGCAAGGTGCGCGACCAGATCGCCCCGGCGCTCGACCCGGTGATCGCCGCCGCGAAGGAGGCGGACGGGCAGATCATGGACGCGATGTTCCTGCGCCGCTTCGGTCAGCGCGTGATGGCGGCTCGCCCTGCGGACGGCGCCGGCGTGTGGCTCTCGCTGGTGGACAGCGCGCTGGCCAAGCGCCCGGGCGACTCGACGCTGCTGGTCGTGCGCGCCCAGGCGTTGTCCCAGATGGACGAGGACGAGCAGGCGATCGAGCAGTTCAAGAAGGTCATCGACCTGCCCGACCCCACGGTCACCTTCGCGGGCAAGCAGCTGCGCGAGAACCGCAAGCTCTCGCTCCAGTTGCTGGCGGAGCGCACCCTCGCCAAGTGGGAGCGCGCCGACCCGAAGGACCGCCCGGCGATCATGGACGAGGCCAAGAAGCAGCGCGACATGCTCGCCGACCGCGTCGGCTCCAATCACCCCGCGATCCTCCGCGTCAACGCGCTCATCGCCGTCGCCGAACTCCGCTTCCCCGAGGCGGTCAAGCACCTGTCCGACCTCAACAATCTCACCAGAGGCTCCGACCTCGAGACGCTCTACATGCTGGCCTACGCCCTCCGCGGCGAGGGGTCGCTCGGCGCCGCTGTCCAGCAGTACGACCGCATCCTCCAGCTCGACGGCGGCCAGGTCGCCGCGCTGCTGACTGCCTCGGAGATCGAGCTGCGCCTCGAGCAGATCGAGCCGGCGCGCAAGCGCCTCGAGAAGGTGCTCCAGCTCGACCCGGAGAACGAGGTCGCGAAGCGCCAGATGCAGCTGGTCGAGGCCACGCTGAATCAGTCGAAAGAGCAGCCCATCTCCGACCCCGTCATCCGCGCCATCCTCGAGGCGAACCGGCTGATGACCCAGTCCGAGCCCGACCTCCAGGGCGCCACCGAACTCATCGAAAAGGCCCTCAAGGCGAACCCGGACGATTACCGCCTCATCAACCTGCGAGTCCAGATGTTCGTGCAGCGCGGCGACAAGGACGCGGCGCTCGCCCTCGTGAACGACTGCCTGCAGCGGGCGCCGGCGAGTTCCCCGCTCAAGCAGCTCCGCGCGTACCTGGTCGAGCCGGACCCGATCAAGGCGCAGGAGCAGATCATCGCCGAGAGCGAGGTCCCGGATCTCGACAAGAAGCTGATGCTGTACGGGCTGTACAAGTCCAACGGGCTCAACAGCAAGGCCGCTCCGATTCTCGAGGAGGTCTCGAAGAGCGCGCCGGACGACACGCGCGTCGTCGAGTACCAGTTCGTCGAGGCGCTGAACGACAAGTCGCTCGACAACGCCCGCGCCCTCGCCGCGAAGGCCGCGCAGCTCAACATCGACCAGTGCAACGGCCTGATGTTCCAGGCGCGCCTGGAGATGGTGGACCAAAAGCTCGACGCGGCCGTGGCCACGCTGGGGCGCGTGACGCAACAGCTTCCGCTCTCGGCGTCGGCGTGGCGCCTTCTGGGGCAGGCGCAGCTCAGCGCCGGTCGCGTGGACCTCGCGCTGGAGGCGTTCCGCAAGGCGGTGCAGTTCCGGCCCAACGACACCTCGATGATCAAGCCCTTCCTCAGCGCGCTGCTCTCGCTGGGGCGCCAGCAGGAGGCGCTGGAGGTCGTCCGCTCGGCCAAGCAGCGGAACGCCGCGGACGAGCTGATGACCGGCCTGTGGCTCGAACTCGAGGAAGCCATCGGCGACAAGGCGAAGGCCCGCGAGGTGCGCGAGCGCCTGCTGGTGACCCGCCCCGCCGACCGGCGCAACAAGATCGCCCTCTCGCGCCTGCTGCTGCAGGCGAAGGAGTGGGACAAGGCCAAGGGCGTGATCGACTCGCTCAAGGCGGACGAGCCCCTCGCCGCCACGCTGCTCGAGGCGCGCATGCTTGCCCTCCGCGACGACCCCGAGGCCGCCAAGGACCTCGTGTTCAAGCACGTCGAGGCCACTCCCGAGCCGGCGATGAAGCTCGAGGCGCTGCTGGGCCTGGCCGAGACGCTGATCGAGTTCAACCGCGACGAGCAGGCGTTCGTCGTGCTGCGCGAGGCCCGGCCGCACCAGGACCCAAAGCTCATGCAGGCCGACCGGCGCCTGGGCGACACGCTGTTCGAGCGCGGCCGGTTCGAGGAGTCCGTCGAGGCGTACGACCGCATCCTCGCGGGCGCGCCCGACAAGGACGCCGTCGTCGCCAAGCGGCGCGCCGAGGCGCTGCTCCGCCTGAAGAAGTGGGCGGACGTCGAGGCCGCCGTCGCCGGCATCGAGAAGACCATCCCGCGCGACCTGCAGACCTCGCTCCTCCTCGCGGACGCCGCGGCTGGCAAGGGCGACACGCGCGCCGCGCGCCAGCATCTCGACAAGGCGGTGGAACTGGCGCCGACGAACCCCATGGCGTTCTTCCGGCGTGCGACGCTGAACGAGAAGGACGCGGACCAGTTCGGCCTGGTGATGAAGGACCTCGACACCGCCAACAAGCTGCGCCCGGACTTCACGCAGGCCCGTCTCATGAAGGCCAGGCTCCTGTTCCAGAAGGGGCGCGAGAGCGAGGCGCTGGCGGAGATCGCCGCCGCCGTCGAGGCCACGCCCGAGGACGACGGCCTGCGTCTCAACTACATCGCGCAGCTGCAGCGCGTGCTGCGCGGCGACGAGGCGAAGATCGTGGCGACCGAGGCCGTTCGCGCCCGCGCCGCGGCCCAGCCGGTCTGGTACAGCCACGCGGGCGACGTGTACAGCGCGGCGGGCGACCACCGCGGCGCGCTCGAGTTCTACCGCAAGGGCTACGAGGTCCGCCCCGCGCCGGAGACGGTGGGCCGGCTGGTCGACTGCCTGCTGCGCCAGACGCCCATGCAGGGCGCCGAAGCCATGCGAGCCATCGACCTCTACCCGAAGGACCAGGCCGAGGCGGCCCGCCCGGTGCTGATGATCCTCCGTGCTCGTGTGTTCGCCGGCACCGGCAAGGACGCGGACGCGCAGAAGACCATCGCCGAGGTGTGGCCGCTGGTGCGGAACTCGCCGCCGCAGGTCAGGGCGTGGTTCGACCAGCTGGACGAGGTGTTCAAGCGCGACGTGACGAAGATCGAGGCGTTCGTCGGGACGGTGTGCCCCACGCCCGAGGCGCTGGGCCCGACGGGGCTGGTGATGCTGCAGTCGCGCGTCTCGCGCGACCAGAAGCGCTGGCCCGAAGTCCTGCAGGCGCTGGCGGGGCTCGAGAGCAAGACGCGCGACGGCGCCACGCTGCTCGACTTGCACCGCACGCGCGCCCAGATCCATTACTTCTCCGGACGCTTCGAGGACGCGGTGGTCTCCTACCGCGCCGGCCTGGCGATCTCGCCGGAGAACTCCGAGTTCTGCAACAACCTCGCGTACACCCTCGCGCGGGACCTCAACCGGCGTGAGGAGGCGCTCCCCTACGCCGAGAAGGCCGCCCTGCTCGATCCCTCCAACGCCAGCGTGCTCGACACCCTCGGGTGGCTGCGTCTGAAGGCGGGCGAGAAGAACGCCGCGGACGAGATCCTGACCCGCGCGTTGAACCTCGCGACGCGACCCGACGAGCGCATCCCCGTGCTGGTGCACCTGGCCGAGGTCAAGGCGCTGCTGGGCGACCGCTCCGCGGCGCGTGATCTGCTGACCGAAGCCGAGAAGCTCGGCGTCGACAACGCCGTGCTGATGAAGGCCAACCAGGCCGAGTTCGACGCCGTGCGCAAGATGCTGGACTGATCCGACCGGACGACCGACGACCCCTCCTCGCCCGAAGGAGGGCGGAGATACCACCATGGCCACGATGACCCAACCAACCACGCAGCCCCGACCGGCGTCCTCGCCGGGCGCAGCGCCCCCGCCCGGCGGCGGCGGCGGCTTCTCGGCCGCGTCGATCGACCCGGTGAAGCTGCTCAAGCAGTACTGGCCGTGGCTCGTCGCCGCCCTCGTCGCCGGCTGCGTCATGGGCGCGGTCGCGCACGTCGTGCTGCGGCGCGTCTACCCGCTGTACACCGCGCAGACGGTGCTGAAGGTCAACCCCGTGCTCGAGGAGGGCACGGACGTCGGCGGCGGCACGGTCGGCAAGCTGGGCGAGGCCGAGGTGAGCCGCTTCATGTACACCCAGGTGCAGGAGATCCTCTCCAAGCGCAACTTCGCCGACGCCGTGCGCGATCCCGCCATCCGCAACGACACCTCGTGGGCCAAGAAGTTCGTCAAGAGCAACGGCACGTACGACGAGTCGAAGGCGGCCCGGCGCCTCGAGAAGCGGGTCGTCTCGGCGCGCGTGGTGCCCGAGACCGTGCTCATCAGCATCTCCGCGACCACCGGCGACCCGAAGGACGCCGCCGCCATCGCCGGCGCCGTCGGCAAGGCGTACCTCACCCGCCTCACGCAGATGACCAGCGGCGAGACCACCAACCACCTCGAGGTGCTGACCCGCCAGTTCAAGACGCTCGAGAACGACAAGACCGCCCTCGAGCGGCGCATGCAACGACTGCTCGTCGACTCCTCGATCGAGTCCATCGAGTTCAACCTCACCGACTCGAGCCAGAAGATCGAGACGCTCAACAAGATCATCTCGATCGTCAAGCAGGACACCGAGGAGTCTCGCGAGCGCCTCGCCCAGTACGAGTCGCTCATGACGCAGCCCGGCGGCGTCACCTACCCCGACTACCTCCGCAGCGAGGTCGCCAAGGAGGCGACCATGTACGTCCACGACCAGAACCTGGCGCAGCTGCGCTCGGCGCTGCAGGGCACCCGCTCGCGGTTCGGCCCCAACCACGTCGAGGTGCGCCGCCTCGAGGCCGCGGTGCGCGCCTCCGAACAGACCCGCCAGCAGGACGAGCAGCGCCTCCTCGCCGAGAAGTTCGCGGCCCTCGTCGAGTTCACGCGCGAGTCGATCCGCGGCAACGAGGCCAAGATGCGCGAGTCGGACGAAGAACTCCGCTCGGCCATGACCCGCTCCGGCGAACTCACGCGTCTCATCGAGGAGTACGAGATCCTCAAGAAGGACGCCGAGCGCAAGGGCGACGAGATGGAGAAACTCAACGCGATCATCGGCGACCGTCGCGCCCTGCTCGACCGCGACATCTCGCGCCGCGTCTCCGTGTACCAGGCCGCGACCACCCCCGAACTGCCCTCGTTCCCGAAGCTGGCGCTCATGATCCCGGCCTTCGCCGTGGTCACGCTCGGCCTCGTCGCGGGCATCGTGCTGCTGCGCGAACTGCTCGAGCAGCGCGTCCGCACGCCGGCCGACGTCGCCCTGATGGCGCGCATGAAGGTCATCGGCGTGATCCCCGACCTCTCGGAAGACCCCTCCACGCCTTCGTCCGCCGACACCGCGGTGCGCGAGCGGCCGCACGGCGCCATCTCGGAGCAGTTCCGGCAGATGCGCTCCACCGTCCTGCGCACCTGCAACATGGACGGCAAGAAGACCCTGCTCATCACCTCCGGCCTCCCCGGCTCGGGCACGACCATGGTCGTCGCCAACGTCGCCCGGCTGCTCGCCGCGCTCGACCGCAAGGTGCTGGTGATCGACGCCAACCTGCGCCGCCCGCGCCAGCACGCCGTGTTCGGCCTCGACGAGGGGCCCGGCCTGGGCGAGATCCTCACCGGCGCGGCGACCCTCGAGAACGCGGCGCGACCCATCGCCGACGCCCCGACCCTGCGCGTGCTGACCGCGGGGGCCAAGGCCAGCCGGGTGTACGAGCGCCTCAACTCCGAGGCGATGACCCGCCTGCTCGAGGACGCCAAGCGCGACTTCGACGTGGTGCTCATCGACACGGCGCCCATGACCGTCGCGGGCGACGCCGTCGTGCTCGCCAACCGCTGCGACGCGTGCGCCCTCGTCGTCCGCGCCTTCGCCGAGACCCGCGGCCTCCTCTCGCGCGTGCGCGGCCAACTGGCCGACACCCGCGCCGAGTTCCTCGGCGTCATCGTCAACGGCGTCAAGTCCTCCGCCGGCGGCTACTTCAAGCGCAACTTCCAGCTCTCCCACGACTACCACGGCGCCGAGGCCGAGAAACCCGCGGCCTGAGCCGACGGCGCTCCACGTCCGAGCGCGCCCACGATGCAATCGACCGCCCTTCCCAACGCGACTCCCTTCGCCCAGCCGGTCCTCGGCGGGCCGGAGGCCGCGCTCAATCACACCGAGGCCCTCACGCGCCTCGATAACCTCGCCGAGGGCATCGCACGCCTCTCCGAGTCCGAGAAGGCCCTCCGCGAGGGGCTCGGCGCCGCCGCCCCGCCCGCCTCGCAGGCCCCGCTCCAGATCTTCCACGGCTACATCGCGGTCTTCGTCATCGCGTTCCTTGTCACCCTCCTCGTCACGCCCATCATGCGCCGCCTCGCCGTGGCCAACGGCATCGTGGACCGCCCCAACGAGGCCCGGAAGATCCACCGTGCGCCCGTGGCGTATCTCGGCGGGGTCGCCGTCTATCTCGGCATCCTCGCCGCGGTCTTCTTCTCCTACCTGTCGCTCTTCCGAATCCTGCCCTTCGACGGCGTGACGCCCCACGTCCCTGACCCGGCGCCCGTCCCCATCGCCGTGCTCATGGCGATGACCGCGATCATGGTCATCGGTCTGTTCGACGACGTGCAGGGCATCAGCCCGCGCGTCAAGATCGGCGGGCAGCTGCTGACGGCGGCGCTGCTGGCGTTCTTCGACATCGGCGTGAAGGTCGCCGAGGGCATCCTGTCGCCGATCGGCCGCCTGTTCGACAACGAGCGCATGCTCTTCGACGTGGTCGTGCCGTTCACTGGCCTGCACGCCCAGTTCGACGCGATCTACTGGGCCGGCACCGCGATCATCGCCATCTTCGTGATCGGCGCGTGCAACGCGTCGAACCTCATCGACGGGCTCGACGGCCTGCTCTCGGGCGTCACCGCGATCGCGATGGGGGGGCTGCTGATCATCGCGCTCGCGATGGCCGCGGCCAACGACGGGCGCCTCGACGCGGCGCGCATCGTGCTCGTGCTCGCCGTGCTGGGCGCGTGCCTCGGCTTCCTGCCCCACAACTTCAACCCGGCGAGCATATTCCTGGGCGACGCGGGGTCGATGCTGCTCGGCTTCACCACAGCCGTCGTCATCCTGACGCTCGGCGACACCGGCAAGACGCACCTGGTGGTCGCCGGCCTCATCGTCTACGCCGTGCCCATCATCGACACCACGCTCGCCATCATCCGGCGCAAGATGTCGGGCAAGTCCATCTCCGCCGCCGACGACCAGCACCTGCACCACCAGCTGCGTCGATCGCTAGGTGTGAAGGGCGCGGCGCTGGCGCTCTACGGCATCGCGGCCGTGTTCGCCACGCTCGGCGTCTCGCTCAGCCTCGGGCGCGGGCGCGTGGTGTACGCCCTGGCGCTCGTCATGGCCTCGTTCATCGCGGTGACGGCGTACAAGATCGCCCGGCGCGAACGCGTCGAGCAGGACGCGCAGCGCGCCGACGCGCGCCCCAGCCGCGCGGAATCCAGACCCACCCTGCCCGGCGCCGAGGCGCGGGAGCGGGTCGGTCCGCCCGTGCATAAGTAGTTGATTCTCAGCGTGTTGCGCCGAGACAGGCCGCAGCGGCGCTCGTCGGGGGGGTCGGCCCTGCGCTGACGGGGCGAGGCGGTCGCATCGTTGCCCCGGCCCGACGAGGCCGATACAAATATTTCCGTCTGTCCTGAGGAGGGCGGACGAGGGAGCAGTCGTCGCCCGGCGCCGGTCCGTTCGGCGCCGCGCCGGCCGCGCCCGCCGGACCTCGGCCTCACGCCCGCGGGTCTCGGTCCGGTCCCGAAGTCATGCGGCGCGCGCCGAGGCTCAAGGCCGGTCATGGTCAACATCTACGTCGGGAATCTCTCCTTCTCCTGCACCGAGCGGGAACTCGAGGAACTCTTTGCGCAGCACGGGCAGGTGCAGCGCGCCAGCGTCGTGATGGACCGCGAGACCGGCCGCTCGCGCGGCTTCGGCTTCGTCGAGATGCCCAACGACGCCGAGGGCGAGGCCGCGATCCAGGCGCTCAACGGCGC
>CAYVSR010000027.1:0-4466 GCA_964453125.1 uncultured Phycisphaeraceae bacterium
GCGCCCGCGCCCCCGATACCCTCACAATTGACGGGCCCCGCCCGCATCCTCCCCGCGCTCCGCTGCGTTCATATGGATGCGCGCGCAGTCCACCAGTCACCCGGCGCGCTCTCTCCCAGCCAGTGAACCGACCCACCCGAACCGCCGCTCTCGCGCTCTGGCTCATCGCCGGCGTGGCCCGCTGCGCGTGGGCCCAGAACGCGCAGCCCGCGCCCGCCGAGAAGCCCACCCACCCGGCCCCATCCGGCGCGGCGCGCCCCATCGGCCCCGCCCGCCCCCGAGGTCTCCCTGCCCGACCCGGACGCGGACCGCGCGGGCGCCAAGGCGCGCAGGGCCGCGCCCGGCGATGAGGTCGTGGTCGTGATGAACGACGGACAGCGCCTCGTCGGCCGATTCGTCTCCGGCTCCGAGCAGGCGGTGGTGGTGAACATCGGCGGCGTTGGCCTCACCGTGCAGCGCGCCGACTTCGAGCGCCTCATCGTGCAGCGACCCATGCGCGAGCGCTACCGCGAGATGCGCTCCATGATCGACGACGGCGACGTGCCGCGCCTGCTCCTCCTCGCCGAGTGGCTCCGAGCCAACGGCCTGCTCGACGACGCCCTCGTCGAACTCGAGCATGTCCGCAAGGTGGAGCCGACGAACGTCGAGGCCTCGCGCCTGCGCCAACTCGTCGACCGCCAACGCGAACTCCGCGACAGCGCCGGCCCCGCCGACGCCGGCCCGGTGCGCACCGCGCCGACGCAACGCCCCGCGCGCGAGCCCGCCCCCGACTCGCCCCCCGCCCCGCTCGACCCGGGACAGGAATCCGGTGGCGTGCCCCTGCTCACGCCCGAGCAGGTCAACCTGATGAAGGTTTTCGAGGTCGATCTCGGCGGCGCCACGAAGTTCATCATCGAACGCCAGGTGGTCGAGCGCCTCCTCCGCGACTACGCCGGGCACGCCCTCATCCCCAGCACGCGCGAGGGCAAGGAGCAGTTCCTCGCCCTCCCGCCCGCCGAGATCCTCAACGTCATGTTCCGCGTCCAGGCGCGCGAGCTGTACGCCGAGGTCAAGGTGCAGGGCAACCCGCCCGCGATGAAGCAGTTCCGCGACAACGTCAACCGCGCCTGGCTGGTGACCACCTGCGCCTCGCCCGCGTGCCACGGCGGAGCCTCGGCCTCCGCCCTCCAACTCGTGAACCGGCGCACCACCAGCGAGCAGTCCTTCTACACCAACTTCCTCATCCTCGACCGCTACCGCCTCGACGGCGACGTGCCGCTGCTCGACTACGACAAGCCCGAACGCTCGCCCCTGCTCCAGATGGCGCTGCCCCGGGCCGAGTCCGCCATGCCGCACCCCGAGGTCCAGGGCTGGCAGCCCGCCTTCCGCACCGTCAACGACCGGCGGTTCCTGCAGGCGGTGGACTGGATCGGCGCCATGTACCGCCCCCGCCCCGAGTACCCGATCGAGTACCCCCCCGGCGCGCCCCCGCCCGGACGCACCTTCGAGAACGTCCCGCGGTAGCGCCCCCGCCACGATTGATAGACTCCCTCCCCGCGCAGGCGCGAGCCCGCCCAGCCACCAGCCCCACGAGAGAACCGATGGCCAGCAGCAGATCACGGACTCGGATCGTCGGAGCGAGAGGTCGGCGATACGCCGGCGCGCTGCTGTGCGCGGGGCTCGCGTTCGGCGCAGGCGCGTGCGACCGTCTCTCCGCCGACGAGGCCGCGCTCGCCTCCGCCCGCCGATCGATGCGCGCCCTGCACAGCGGCCCGGACGCCCCGGGGCCCGACGTCCAGCGGTCCGTCCAGACCGAGGTCGTGACCGCGCTGCGCCCGGTGGCGGACAAGCTCAAGGGCGCCTCCTCCGCCGCCGCGTGGGGCCTGATGGCCCAGGCCCAGGCCGGCCTCGCCCAACTCGACGCCTCGCAAGCCACGGACGCCGACGCCCGCCTCCTCAACCTCGCGACGCAGGCGCGATCCTCGGCCGACCTCTACGCGGCGCAGCACGCGCTGGCGTCCGCGCTCGAGAAGAACGACCCGCGCGCCGCCGTGACGGACCTCGACCAGCAGGGGCGCTCGCTGGACGCCGAACTCGTCAAGGCCCAGGGTGTTCGCGACAAGGAGGCCGAGCGACTCCGCACGCTCGAGGCCGCCGCCGCGGAGCAGACGCGCCTCGCCAACGAGCAGCGCGCCGCCGAACTCGCCCGTCGCGCCACCGCCGCCGAGGCCGCCCCCGCGCAGCGCGCCACCGGCTACGAAGAAGCGCACGTGATCGCCCGCCGCGCCGCGGCGTTCGAGCGGCGCGCCGCCGAGATCGAGGCCGAGGCCGCCCTCGTGCGCCCGCTCATCGGCGTGCACTCGCTCGAGATCGACCGCATCACACGCCAGAAGCAACTCACCGGCGCGGGCAAGAGCCAACTCGAACAGAGCGCCGCCGCCAGCGTCGCGCAGGCCGCCGAGGCGCGCAAGGGCGCGATCGCCGCGGGCGAAAGCCTCGCGGCGCGCCTGGCCGCGCTCGACGAACTCCTCGTCGGCGAATCCACCGCAAAGAACGACGCCGCCGCCGCCGGATTCAACGGCGCCGTCGCCTCCGCGCGCAACGCAGTCAAGCAGTCCGGCCAGGGCGAGACGAAACTCAGCGCGTCCGTGGCGCTCGCGTCGTACCTGCAATCGCTGGGCGACATCCGCGCCAGCCACGCGCAGACGCTGCGAGCCGTGCAGGCCACCGTTGAAGTCGTCCGCTCGCTGACGCCCCCCGTCGGCGACGCCGCCGCGCTCGAGGCCTCGATCGCCCGTCTCACCGAGATGCGCGCCCGCGCCGACGAAGCCGCCGCACAGGCGTACGACGGCGCCCGCGCCGCGCTCAACAGCGCCGGCGGGCGCGGCGAGACCGCCGACCGCATCAAGACCCTCGCGTCCCTCCTCCCCGGCGCCCCGCCGGCCGAGGCGCCCCCCGCGGAGCCCGCGCCCGCCCCCGAGGGCGACGCCGCTCCGGATGCGGCACAGCCCGCGCCCGCCGAAGGCGACTCGAACGCGACGCCTCAGCAGCCCGACGCGCAGCCCGCGGAGCAGCCGGCGCCGCCGCCCGCGCCCGGCGCGTGAGCGTTCCTCCTTGACATGAGGGGTACCATGACGACGTGGGGAGATCGGGAGGTCTTTCCATGCGCAAGACTGTCGTCGGCGTCGCGAGCGGCCTGGGGTCGTTTCTGTGCCTGGTCACCGCGCCACCCGGCGCCTTCGCGCGTCCGGCGACGACGACGCGCGTCAGCGTGACTTCCTCGGGGACGCAGGGGAACGGCCAGAGTTTCGACACCTCCATCTCCGCGGACGGACGCGTCGTCGCGTTCGGAAGTAACGCCTCCAACCTCGTCCCCGGAGATACGAATGGCGCCTACGACGTCTTCGTCCACGATCGGCAGACGGGGGCGACCACGCGCGTGAACGTGTCCTCAGCGGGAGCGCAGGGGAACGGCAGCAGCGACAATTTCGGCTTCGGCGTCTCCATCTCCGCGGACGGGCGCTTCGTGACGTTTGCCAGCGACGCCTCCAACCTCGTCTCGGAAGACACCAATGGCCGCCACGACGTCTTCGTCCACGACAGGCAAACGGGGGCGACCACGCGCGTCAGTGTCTCCTCATCGGGAGCGCAGGGAACCAACACCAGTTTCTTCCCCTCCATCTCCGCGGACGGGCGCTTCGTGGCGTTCGAGAGCGGCGCCCCCAACCTCGTCCCCGGGGATACGAACAACCACAACGACGTCTTCGTCCACGACAGGCAGACGGGGGCGACCACGCGCGTGAACGTCTCCTCCACGGGGACGCAGGCGAACCACAGGAGTTCCGAACCCTCCATCTCCGCCGACGGGCGCTTCGTGGCGTTCGCCAGTTTGGCGTCCAACCTCGTCCCGGAAGACACGAACGGCGCCTACGACGTCTTCGTCCACGACCGGCAGACGGGGGCCACCACGCGCGTGAGCGTCTCCTCGACGGGGACGCAGGGGAACGAATTCTGCTTGAGACCCTCCATCTCCGCCGACGGGCGCTTCGTGGCATTCGACAGTTTGGCCTCGAACCTCGTCCAAGGGGACACCAACGCCGCGCTGGATGTCCTCGTCCACGACCGGCAGACGGGGGCCACCACGCGCGTGAGCGTCTCCTCCTCGGGAGCGCAGGGGAGCAGCCATAGCGCCCACGCATCCATCTCCGCCGATGGGCGCCTCGTGGCGTTCCATAGCGACGCCTCGAATCTTGTCTCCGCGGACACGAACGGCGAAGGGGACGGGTTCTTGCACGACACGCAGACGGGGCAAACCACGCGCGTCAGCGTCGCCTCCGACGGGACGCAGGGGAACGATGAAAGCGGCTCCCCCTACGTCTCCGCCGACGGGCGATTCGTGGCGTTCAACAGTTTCGCCTCCAACCTCGTCCCCGGGGACACGAACGGCACGTCTGACGTCTTCCTGCGCGACCTGGGCGCGCCATGCC
>CAYVSR010000027.1:4476-12666 GCA_964453125.1 uncultured Phycisphaeraceae bacterium
TCCGGCGACGTGGACGGCGACGGCGTGGTCGACTTCGCCGACCTGAACCTCGTGCTCTCGTTCTTCGGCGCAGCGTGCTGACGATTCGCAGCGAAACGATCCGGCGCTTCGTCGGAATCGCCGCGCGCCGCCGTGCGATCAGTCCGTCGGCAGCCCCTTCGATTTCCACAGCGCCTGCAGGCGCGCGACTTCGATCGGCTCCACGATCGCGCCGTCGCCCATCTCCGTGCGGATGAGTTCGCCCCGGTCGTCGAGGTACGACACGCGCTCCGCCACCCCCTCGCCCATCCGCGTCCGCAGCGCCCACCCGCCCGCGCTCCCCGGCTCGATCGACTCGCGGCGCAGCGACACGTCCCCCGCGCTCGAGTTGTACGCGTAGAACGAGTACGTCATCGGCGTCGCGCTCCGCGCCAGCAGGCGCGGCAGCATGTGCGTCAACACCTGCGACAGGTACGCCTTGTCCGGCGCCAGCCACTGCTTCTCCGTCGGCGCGGCGGCGGGCGGCGCGACGCGCACGCTCAGGCGGTTGCCCTGACGCGCCCCCGTCTCCGTCCAGATCGACGTGTCCTTCTTCTCCTTGATCCCCATCCGGATCGTCCACGCCTCCTCGTCGCGCGCCTCGCCCACGCCGCCCAGCAGGTTCGCGAAGAACACCGACTCGCTGTCCACCACGCGGTCCTTCTCGACGTAGCGCGCCACCGAGCGCACGATGTAGCCCTCGGCCTCGGGGGCCTCGCCCGCCTGCGCCGGGGCGCGGCGCGGGTCGAGGTCCGCGCGGGCGCCGCGACGGATCTCGATCTTCTGGTACGCGATCTCCATCGCGTCGCCCGGCGCGCCCGTGGGCGCCGGCCGATAGATGCGGTACCACCGCGCGCCCTCCGGCAGCGCCGCGTCGATGCGCTCGCGCGTCAGGTTCGCGAGGAAGTCGTCCCCCGCCGTCACGCTCGTCGCGCGGTCCGCCAGCACGTCGGTCGCATCGGGAAACACGGCGCCGCCGAGGATCGCGTCGAACGCGCGCGAGGCTCGCGACAACTCCGGCGGCAGGCACGAGAGCGTGAACACCAGGAACCGCCCCGGCTCGCGCGCCACGATCGCGTACGCCGACGCCAGCGTCGTGTCGTCCGCCCGGGGCGACTGCACCACGAACCGCGCCGCCGCACGACCGCCGACCAACGCGTCGCGCGGCTCGCCGAGCAGCTCGACCCTCGAACCCACGACCTTCTGGCGCCCCGAGGCGTCCGTCTCCACGCGCGAGCGCGAGTCACGCAGCTCCTTGATCATCTCCGCTGCCACCGTCCCCGGCGCCAGGGTCCGGTCGCGGCTCACCCGTTCTTCCACCGACAGATGCCACGACTTGTCCGGGGGCTGGATCCCCACCGACTGGCGCGAGGCGCCCAGCGCCGTGGTCTCGATCAGCGCCTCCTGCGGCAGGCGAAGCGAGACCCCCAGCGCCTGGAAGGACGTCGGCTCCGACCTGAGCACAACACCCTGTTCGGGTGTGTTCGTCTGATTCGATTGGTCTTTGTTCGTATCTTTCCCGGCAGGCTGCGATGCCGGGGGCGCGGCGGGCTGTGCGAACGCCGCGCCGGGACCTCCGATGGAGGCGAACGCCAAGATCGCGCCGGCGGCGAACGACACGGCCGGGCGAGCGGCGGCGCCGGGGCGGGGGCTGCGAGCGCAAGATTCGTGCATGCCCGATGGTATCGGCGCGCCGGGCGCGGCGCGAGCAAGGAGGGGGCGACGCGCCTCGCCGCCTCGGTCGAAGCGCCGCAAACCAATCGGAGAATCCGCCTTGCTTGACAGCGTGGGCGAACTCCCTACCCTACTCGGCCCGACTCCGGCCCGTCAGGGGCGTGGTGGCCAGTGGGCCGAGGTTGGGCTCAGCAGTCTCGTCAAGGAACGTACCGGGCTTGTCCCGGCCGCTCACGGGAGCGGTGTCGGCCGCGGGCGTCTCCGCCGCGGCGCGGTGTTCGACGCGGCGTTGAGGGCGTGTGAGTCACGCGGCGATGGTTCGCCGCGGTGTTCGGAACGGGTCGTCACGAGTTCGGAAGCAGCGACGCATGACAGGCGGCAAGATCAGAATTCGGATGGAGGCCTACGACCACCAGGCGCTCGACGCCTCCGCCAAGGAGATCGTCGACCACGCCAAGCGCACGAACGCGAAGGTGGCCGGGCCGATCCCGCTCCCTACTCGCATCGAGCGCTACACGGTGCTGCGCGGCCCGCACGTCGACAAGAAGAGCCGCGAGCAGTTCGAGATCCGTACCCACAAGCGCATCATCGACATCACCGAGCCCAACGCGCGCACCGTCGAGGCCCTCAACCGCCTCGTCGTCCCCGCCGGCGTGTTCATCAAGATCAAGGCCTAATCATGTCCCTCACCCTCCTCGGCACGAAACTCGGCATGACGCGCGTCTTCACCGACGCTGGCGCCTCCGTCCCCGTGACGGTCGTGCAGCTGGGCCCGTGCGTCGTCACGCAGATCAAGACGGGCGACATCGACGGGTACAGCGCCGTGCAGATCGGCTTCGCCGAGATGAAGGCGCGCAACTCGACGCAGCCCATGATCGCCCACGACGCGAAGGCCGGCTCCGACCCCCTCCGCCACCACCGCGAGTTCCTCGTCTCCGAGAAGGAACTTGGCGAGTACACCCTCGGCCAGACCCTCACCGTCGAGGCGTTCAAGAACGTCGCGTTCGTCGACGTCTCCGGCACCAGCAAGGGCAAGGGCACCCAGGGCGTCATGAAGCGCCACAACTTCAAGGGCATGTTCGCCTCGCACGGCAACGAGCGCATGCACCGCCACGGCGGCTCGATCGGCGGCCACGCCTCGTGGCGCGGCAACGGCCAGATCGCCAAGGGCAAGCGGATGGGCGGGCGCATGGGCAACGAGCGGGTCACGATCCGCTCGCTCGAGATCATGAGCATCGACCCCGAGCGCAACCTCATGCTCATCAAGGGCGCCGCCCCCGGCGCCAACCAGGGCCTGCTCGAGGTCCGCGTCCCTTCCCGCCGCTACAAGGGCAAGGCCGCGAAACAGCGCGAGAAGCTCAAGGGCTGAACTGATTCGAACGGCGCCGCCCACGGTCGGGCCCGCCTGTGGTGTTGAACGACGGATCGAAGAACGAACGAACGGATCGGACGGCCGGGGCGCGAAGGCGCGGTCGTCCGGCCCGGTGGGTCCCGAAGGGATACCGCCGGGCGAAGGCAAGTCGGTGGTCTGGACGCATCCAATCCTCCGCATGTCGGACGGCGCTCTCGCCGCACCGGCGCGGAACGGAAGGTGAAACGGCGATGGAAGTCCCGGTTCTGAACATGCAGGGAAAGAGCGTGGGCGTCCTGACCGTCGACGAGGCGGCGCTCGGCGGCGAGGTCAACCCCGCGCTCATCAAGCAGGCGTACGTCCGCTACCACGCGAACCGGCGCCAGGGCTCCGCACGCACCAAGGGCCGCGGCGAGGTCGAGGGCTCGACCCGCAAGCTCTACCGCCAGAAGGGCACCGGCAACGCACGCGTCGGCCCGGCGCGCAGCCCCATCCGCAAGGGCGGCGGCAGGGCGTTCGCCAAGACCAAGACGCGCGAGGACTACCACCTCGACATGCCCCTCAAGATGCGCCGCAAGGCCAACCGCAACGCCCTGCTCGCCAAGCTGATCGACAACGAGGTCCGCGTCATCGACAACCTCTCGATCCCCAAGGGCAAGACCAGCGAGTTCTCGAAGCTCCTGCAGGCGTGCAAGATCGACCGCACCTGCCTCGTCGCCCTGGGCGACGGCCACGAGTCCACCGCCATGTCGGCGCGCAACGTCGACGACGTGCGCCTCGTCCGGGCCTCGAACATGACCTGCTTCGAGATGCTCAACTGCCGCTACCTCGTCATCGCCAAGCGCGACCTCGAGGCCTGGCTCAGCGGCCCCGGCGCCCACACCGGGAAGGACGCCAAGCACATCACCCGCGCCGGCGCGAAGGGCAAGGCCGCCACGAAGAAGGAGGCCGCCTGATGGAGTCGGTCCACGTCGTCAAGCGCCCCCTCCTCACCGAGAAGGGCACCCACCAGAACGAACTCGGGCAGTACCTCTTCGAGGTCGCCGTCACCGCCCGCAAGCCCGAGATCAAGAAGGCGATCGAGGATCTCTACAAGGTCCGCGTCGTCTCCGTCAACACCATGACCCGTCGCGCCCGCACCCGCATGACCAAGTTCGGCGCCATCGACGGCAAGATCACCAAGAAGGCCGTCGTCACCCTCCGCGAGGGCGACGCGATCGAACTGTTCTGAGCCCCTGACTCACCGGACACACCCATGGCCATCCGCATCTACAGACCGACCAGCGCAGGGCGACGCAACGCGTCCGTCAACATGCACGTGGAGGTCACCAAGAAGACCCCCGAGAAGAGCCTTCTCGAGCCCAAGCACAAGAAGGGCGGGCGCAACAACAGCGGCAAGATCACCGTCCGCGGGCGCGGCGGCGGTCACAAGCAGCTCTACCGCAAGATCGACTTCAAGCGCAACGACCGCGACGATGTGCAGGGCGTGGTGATCGGCGTCGAGTACGACCCCAACCGCTCCTGCCACATCGCCCTCGTCCAGTACACCGACGGCGTCAAGCGCTACATCCTCGCCCCCAAGGGCGTCAAGGACGGCGAAGAGGTCCTCGCGTCCGGCAAGGCCATCGAGCCCAAGACCGGCAACTGCATGGCCCTTAAGCACATCCCCACCGGCCTCGACGTCCACTGCGTCGAGATGACCGCCGGCAAGGGCGGCCAGATGTGCCGCTCCGCCGGGATGTACGCCCGCCTCACGAACAAGGAAGCCGGCCTCGCGACCCTCGTGCTGCCCTCCGGCGAAATCCGCCAGGTGCCTCTCGAGTGCCGCGCCACCATCGGCCAGGTCGGCAACGCGGACCACGCGCTACGCATCCTCGGCAAGGCCGGCATGACGCGCCACAAGGGGCGTCGGCCGATCACCCGCGGCATGGCCAAGAGCCACAACGCCCACCCGCTGGGCGGCGGCTCGGGCCGGTCGAAGGGCAACCGCCCGCCGTGCGGGCCCACCGGCGTGCTCGCCAAGGGCGGCACGACGCGCAACCGCCGCAAGCATTCGGAAGACCTCATCATCCGCCGCCGCCGGACGGTCCGGTACGGGCAGCTGCACTAGACGACCCGAGCGTCGGCCGCGACATCGAACGAGACCCACGAGGCGGCGCCGAGCCCCTCCCCCACCAAGGGCTGAACGAGCATGAGCAGGTCGCTGAAAAAGGGCCCATTCGTCGAGGAGCGTCTCTACCGCAGGGTGGAGATGCTCAACCAGCAGAACAAGCGCGAGCCCATGAAGACATGGTCGCGCCGCTGCACCATCGTGCCCGAGTTCATCGGGCACACCTTCAAGGTGCACAACGGCAAGGCCTTCCTCGACGTGTTCATCACCGAGGACATGGTCGGGCACAAGCTCGGCGAGTTCAGCCTCACCCGCGTCTTCCGCGGGCACACGAACAAGAAGGAAGGCATCGAGGGCGGCGCTTCCGGACCGGCCCCGGCCGGCGCCGGGGGCAAGAAGGGCTGAGTCGACTCGCTGAATCACCCGGGCGCTCTCGCCCGTCGCAGGACACCGAACCGTGAAGATCAACGGCACAAAACTCAAGGCTCTCGTCGCCCAGGCGGGCGCCAGCGCGGGGCAACTCGGCGGCGCCATCGCCGAACCCGGGTTCACCGCGGACGACGCGGCCTCCGCCATCGGCAACTGGATGGCCGACCGCAACCACCCCCGCGCCACCCCCGGACAGATCGCGCGCCTCGCCGCCGCGCTCAACGCCCGGCCCGCCGACTTCTGCCGCTTCGTGAGCGTCGCCCGCTTCGTGCGCGGCAGCGAGCGCAAGAGCCGGCTCGTCGCCGACATGATCCGCGGGATGCCCGTGGACCAGGCCATGTCCACCCTCTCGTTCACCCCCAAGCGCGCCGCCACGCCCCTCAAGAAAACCCTGCTCGCCGCCGTCGCCGACGCCGAACAGGCCGAGGCCGACGTCAGCCGCCTGGTCGTCGCCGAGTCTCGCATCGACGCCGGCCCCCAGATGAAGCGCTTCCAGCCCAAGGACCGCGGTCGGGCCCACCAGATTCTCAAGCGCATGAGCCACTTCGTCGTCGGCGTGGAGGAGCAGAAGTAATGGGTCAGAAGACGCACCCCTTCGGTCTTCGCGTCGGCATCACCGAGGCGCACAAGAGCCGCTGGTACGCGCCCAAGGCGCTCTACGGCGAGCTGCTGATCGAGGACTACAAGATCCGCGCGTTCCTCGACAAGCGCCTCAACCGCACGCCCCCCTTCGCCGCGGTGTCCGACATCCATATCGAGCGCACGCGCGAAGAACTCAAGATCGTCGTCAAGACCGCGCGCCCCGGCCTCGTCATCGGCCCCAAGGGCGCCGAGGTCGAGCGACTCACCGAAGAACTCCAGTACATGACCGGGCGCAAGGTCTCGATCTCCATCCTCGAGATCAAGCAGCCCGACCTCGACGCCAAGCTCATCGGCGAGGGCGTCGCCGAACAGCTCAAGAAGCGCGCGTCTTACCGGCGCGTCGTCAGCATGCGGGCCCAGGCCGCCATGCAGGCCGGCGCCAAGGGCGTCCGCATCCTCATCTCCGGCCGCCTCGGCGGCGCCGAGATGAGCCGCCAGCTCGACGTCCGCATGGGCTCCCTCCCCCTCAGCACCTTCCAGGCCAACATCGACTACGGGTTCTCCGAGGCCTTCACGACCTACGGCGCCATCGGCGTCAAGGTGTGGGTCTACAAGGGGATGTACGACGCCACCACGCAGGACGAGGGCGAGCAGAGCAGCGCCGCAGGCGCCAAGCCCCGCGCACGAGGGCGCCGCTGAGCCTCGCGATCCGCACGCACGAACCAACGAACGCAGCCACGAAACGAGCGAGTGAACCATGGCGTTGATGCCCAAACGAGTCAAGTTCCGGAAAGAGTTCCGGCGCGTCCGCGCCCGGAACGCGACGAAGGGCAACTACGTCGCGTACGGGGACTACGGGCTGCAGTCCCTCGAGGGCGTGTGGCTCACCGGCCGCCAGATCGAGGCCGGACGAATCGCGGCCCAGCACTTCCTCAAGCGCGAGGGCCAGCTCTACATCCGCGTGTTCCCCGACAAGCCGATCTCCAAGAAGCCCCTCGAGACCCGAATGGGCAAGGGCAAGGCCGAGGTCGAGTACTGGGCCGCGCGCATCAAGCCCGGGACCATGCTGTTCGAGATCGGCGGCGTGCCCCCCGCCGTGGCCAAGCGCGCCCTCGTGCGCGTGGCGATGAAGATGCCGGTGCGGTGCCGGTTCGTCGGGCGCCGGGTGAGCGTGTAAGTCGGAAGGACCAGAACCGATGGCGAAGACCAAACTCAGCGAGGCGCACGCCGAGCTGCACAAGATGAGCGACGAAGAGATCGGGGCCGAGCTGTCGCGCCTCCGCTCCCGGCTGTTCGATCTGCGCACGCAGATCGCCACCGAGAAGATCGAGGACCCCAGCCAGTTCGCCAAGACCCGCAAGGCCGTCGCCCGCCTCCTCACCGAGCGCTCGACCCGGGCCAAGAAAGCGAAGGTGACCGCGTGAGCCCCCAGGCGACCAAGGACAAGACCCAGACCAAGGTCGGCACCGTCGAGTCCGACACGCGCGACAAGACCCGCAAGGTCGTCGTCCAGTTCGCGCAGAAGCACCCCAAGTACGGCAAGTACATCAAGAAGCAGACCGTCCTGCACGTCCACGACGAGGCCAACGAGAGCCGCGCCGGCGACCAGGTCGAGATCATCCCCTGCCCCCCCGTCAGCAAGACCAAGCGCTGGAAGCTCGTGCGCGTGGTCGTCAAGAACGCCCGGGCCTGACCGCCCTTCCGAAAGCGAACCCGCGATGATCCAGCAAGAATGCAGGTGTGAGGTGGCGGACAACTCGGGCGCGAAGATCGCGTACGTGATCCGCGTGCTCGGCGGCTCCACCGCCCGTGGCAAGTTCACCCGGCGCACCGCGACGATCGGCGACCGCGTCGTCGTCTCCATCAAGAAGGCCCTCCCCGGCGCCGAGGTCAAGGCCGGCGACAAGGCCATGGCCGTCGTCGTCCGCACCTCGTACCCCACGCGCCGGCGCGACGGGTCCTACGTCCGCTTCGACGCGAACGCCGTCGTCCTCATCCAGGACGACGGGAACCCCAAGGGCACCCG
>CAYVSR010000028.1:0-624 GCA_964453125.1 uncultured Phycisphaeraceae bacterium
TCGTCGCCTTCACTTCTTCGAGCGGGCCGGCGGAGCGCGACGCGAGCACGACGCGCCGGCCGTCGCGCGCGAGGCGCAGCGCGATGGCCCGGCCGATGCCGCGGGATGCGCCGGTGACGAACGCCACGCGCCGCTCGGGAGTGGTGGCGGGGGCGCTCATCCGGGGAGCTTCGATCTGGTTGGGCCGCCGGAGGCGGGCTCGGCGGCGGGGGTCGGCGCGGGCTCGGTCGGCTTGGGGGCGGCGGGCTTGGGCTTCTCGGCGGGCGCGGCGGCGACGGGGGGCGCGATCGGCGCGAGGTCCGCGTTGTCGAGGTCGGACGCGCGCGGGGCGCTCTTGGCCACGACCGGCAGGCCCGTGAACACCCACGCGCCCTCGAGCTGCTTGGCGCGCCAGCCGGTCAGGTAGGCGCCGCCGGCGCCGGGGTCCTGCACGGCGAGGCCGATGTCGGCGCTGTCGCCGCCCTGCGTGAGGCGCACGACGCGCACCGCCTCGATCTTCGCGGTGGCGGACTTCCACTCGCCGCTGCGCACCTGCATCGCGAGCACGCCCTTGGCGGGGGCGTCGAGCATGGCGCCCAGCGCGGCGTCGTCGCCCTTGGCCAGCGCGGTGGCGAACGCGGCGAC
>CAYVSR010000028.1:634-12207 GCA_964453125.1 uncultured Phycisphaeraceae bacterium
CGCGGGCGAGCGATTCGTCCGTCGGCGCGGCGGACTGCGGGAACTGCACGCGCGGGTCGCCCGCGAGCGTCTCGACGCGCACCGGCTCGGGCGCGGCGACGCGCGGCGGGGGCGGCGGCGGTGGCGGCGGGGCCTTTTTCTTGCCGCAGCCGCCGAGCGCCGTCGCGCCGACCGCGAGGCAGAGGATGAGATGCAGGCGGTTAGCCCGGTTCGTCATGGGTTTCGACCTTGGCGGCCTTGTCGATGCGACGCATCAGGCCTGCCAGCACTTTACCCGGCGCCAGTTCGTGGAGCGCGGGCAGGGCCCCCTCGGGCGTTCGGACGTTGGCGATGAGCCACGCGCAGGACTGGTCCCAGCGCACGGGCGCCATCAGTTGCTCGACCAGGCGCCGCTTGATCGACGCGGGGTCGGCCTCGTGGGGGAGGGCGGTGACGTTGGAGACGACGGGGCAGGAGGGCGCCCGGATCGCGACCTTCTCGAGCGCCGCGGCCAGGCGCTCCGCCGCGGGCGCCATGAGAGGCGAGTGGAACGCCCCGGCGACAGTGAGTTTCGTGGCGCGGAGGCCGAGCGAAGTCGCGACGCCGACGGCGCGGTCGCAGGCCACGCTGTGCCCGGAGAGCACGACCTGCCCGGGGGCGTTGAAGTTGGCGGGGACGAGCACGTCGCCCTTGGCGGCGTCGGCGCACACGGCGCGGGCCTGGGCCTCGTCGGCGCCGATGAGAGCGACCATGGCGCCGTCGGAGGCCTCGGCTGCGTCCTGCATGGCGCGCCCACGCAGGGCGACGATGCGGAGCGCGTCTTCAAAGGACATGGCGCCGGCGAGGTGCAGCGCGGACCACTCGCCCAGCGAGAGGCCCGCGGCGGCGGCGAGGGAGGGCGGGGAGGGGAGGGATGCGCTCCACGCCGCGAAGGAGGCGACGGCGCAGGCGAAGAGCGCTGGCTGGGCGGCGTCCGTGCGGTTGACGCGCTCGTCGGGCCCGGAGAAGCAGATGGTCGAGAGCGGCGCGCCGAGCGAGTCGCCCAGAACAGCGTCGGCGCGATCGAACACCTCGCGCGCCAGCGGCGAGGCGTCGCGCCAGGCCATCCCCATGCCGACGCGCTGGGCGCCCTGGCCGGGGCAGAGCAGGATGAGGGGGAGGGGAGTCAGGGGAGAGCGCTCAGTGCTTGGTGCTCGGTGCTCAGTGCTTGGTCCTCGGCGCTCTGTTCTCTTTGCGGCCTTACTGTTCTGCTGCTTTGCTGTTCTGCTTCAGACCCGCCACAGCGAGGAAGCCCACGTGAGGCCGCCGCCGAAGGCGACGAAGAGGACGATCTGGCCCTCCTTGACGCGTCCGGTCTTGCGGAGTTCGTCGAAGCAGAGGGGCACGGATCCGGCGGAGGAGTTGCCGTAGCGCTCGATGTTCACGTACAGCTTGTGCTCGGGGATGCCGAAGCGCTCGCGCGAGGCCTCGAGGATGCGCAGGTTGGACTGGTGGCAGACGAAGTGGTCCACGTCGTCGGGCGAGAGGTTGACCTTCGCGAGGGTTTCTTCGATGAGGTCGGAGAACGTCTTGACCGCGAACTTGAAGACCGCCTGCCCGTTCATGACGAGGCAGCCGGGCTTGTGCTCGGCGGCGTTGACGCCCTCGGGGAAGTCGCGGTCGTGGCGGGGCAGGAAGAGGTCCTGCCAGCGCGAGCCGTCGGCGTGCATGATGGTCGCCAGCGGGCCGCGCGTGGCGTCGTCCGTCGCCTTGAGGACGACCGAGCCCGCGGCGTCGCCGAACAGGATGGACGTCCGCCGGTCGGTGTAGTCCATCACCGAGGTCATGTGGTCGCAGCCCACCACGCCCACGCAGCGGAAGGCGCCGGCACGGATGAGGGCCGAGGCCACGTTGAGCGAGTACACGAAGCCGCAGCACGCGGCCGTCACGTCGAACGCGGGCACGCCGGCGGCGCCGAGGTTGGCGCCTACGCGGCACGAGGTCGCGGGGCAGAGCATCTCGGGCGTGACGGTGCCGACGATGATGAGGTCGAGGTCGGATGCGGTGAGGCGGGCGTCCTCGAGGGCGCGGGTGAGCGCGGTGGTGCACATCCACAGGGCGCTCTCGCCCTTGGAGGGGTCGCACTTGCGCCGCTCGCCGATGCCCGTGCGCTGGCGGATCCACTCGTCGCTGGTGTCCATCATCCGCTCGAGGTCCGCGTTGGTCAGCACCCCGGGCGGGACGCACGAGCCAGAGCCCGCGATCCGCACGCCGATCGACGAGGGCGCCTGCAGCGTCGGGATGGACGCGGGCGCGGCGCGTGGCCCGGACGGGGCGTGGTCGCGCCCGCGGCTCATGCCGATTGCTTCCGTGCGGGCGCCACCACGGCGGCGGGCGCCGTGTCGCCCTCGGGCTCGCTCGCGCCGACAACCGCCTCGACCTCGGCGATGCGCTGCACGATGGCCTCGTTGAGACGCGTGCGCACCAAGGCCTTGGCGTTGCGGATGGAAGCCGCCATCGTCCGCGCCTGCGACGAGCCGTGGCAGATCACGCAGTAGCCGTTGACGCCCAGCAGGGGCGCCCCGCCGTACTCGTGGTAGTCGTTCTTCTTGAACAGGGCCTTGGCCACGGGCTCGAGTCGCATGGCGAGTTCGGGGTCGTGGTCGAACATCTCCTGGAACATCACGCGGAAGAGGGACTTGGCCATGCCCTCGGCGAGTTTCAGCATGATGTTGCCGACGAACCCGTCGCACACGATCACGTCCGCCGCGCCCTCGAGCAGGTCGCGCCCCTCGATGTACCCGATGTAGTTCACCCCCGGCGTCGCGCGCAGGATGTCGCGCACTTCCTTGGTGAGGCCGGTGCCCTTCTTCTCCTCGGAGCCGATGTTGATCTGCGCCACCCGCGGCCTGGCGTGCCCCAGCACGTGGCGGGCGTACGTCTCGGCCATCACCGCGTACTGCGCGAGGTGCGTGGCGCGCGGCTCGGGGTTGGCGCCCACGTCGCACATCACGAACGGGCCGCGGAAGGATGGGATCGTCACCGCGATGCCGGGCCGGTGCACGCCGGGCAGGCGGCGCATGTGCATGGTCGCGGCGGAGACGCACGCGCCGGTGTTGCCGGCGGAGACGATCACGTCCGCCCGGGGCTGGCCGAGCTTGTCGGCCTTGGCCGACCCGAGGATGGACATGCGGACGAGGGACGAATCGCGCTTGGTCTTGACCGCCTCGACGGGCGACTCGTCCATGCCGATGGCGTCGGGCGCGTGCTCGACCACAATGCGGTCGTCGCGCACGCCGCGATCGCGGAGGACGTCTTCGATGATGTCGCGTGGTCCGACGAGGACGAGCCGGTCGCCCGGGTCGAGGAACTCGAGGGACTGGATGGCGCCCTTGAGGATTTCGTCCGGCGCGTGGTCGCCGCCCATCACGTCGACGGCAAGGCGCATGGGCCTAGTCCTTCTCGACGCCGATCCCGAGCTTCTTCACCGTGATCCGCAGGCCGGCCCGAACGTACCCGGACTCCTTCGCCGCGCGGTGGTGCATCTTGGGCATGCCCGAGAGCGGATCAACCGTGGGCTGGGGGGCCGTGAGGGCGTGGTGCGCCCGGCGACGCTTGGTGCGGCCCGGAGATACGCGATGTGTAGGGTTCATGGGCGAGCGCCTTTGGCTGGACGGGGACCGGTCTGAGGGTGGGAAAGGTAGCCCGCTGGGCCGGGGGTGTCAAAGAACCAGCCGGCGCGCGGGGCGGGGTTCGGGCGGCGTAGGGGGCTCGCTCGCCGCCGCAACCTCGGAACATCCGCGGAGTCCACGCGGTGGACGCCGCGCCCGCCCCCGATACACTCCCCCGTCCACGCCCTCCTAGCTCAGTTGGTAGAGCAGCTGACTCTTAATCAGCGGGTCGAAGGTTCGAGTCCTTCGGGGGGCATTTCCGCGATTCGGTGCGCCACGCCGCGCATCGTCGCGCAACCCCGCGAGTTTCAAGCCTTTGTGACCACTCGGCGCCGCGCCGGTGGGGGTGTGGTCGTCGCGCGACGCCGCGCCGAGTTTCCCCTCGTCGTGCGCAGACTGCGGGCATTTCTGCGGGGGGTCGTTTGCCATGCTCGGGGCGAAGTTGTCGGTCCCGGTCGCCTGTTGAGATTGAGGCTCCCGGTCGGGCCGGACGTTTGCGCCGGGCATGCCGTCCAGCACCCGAGAGAGGTTGTGCAGCGAGACCTTGGCGTAGGTCTTCATCGTCAGTTTGGGGTCGGAGTGCCGGGCGAGTTCCATCGCCTCTTTCACGTTCGCCCCCGCCTCGACCACGCGCGAAATGAAGTGGACCCGCAGCGCGTGAAAATCCACCCTGCGATCCGCCTTGTCCGTGTGTCGCAGGTAGTCCTCTTTGATGCGCTTCGCCCGCTCGTCGGGCGTCCGGGCCTCGTCGATCCACGCGGCCCGTGCGGCGTCCATATCCGCTTGCAGCAGCAAGCCCGCCTTCCCGTCGGGCAGGGGGCACACTCGCGCGCCGGGCGCCTTGGAGGCAAGCCACGGCCGCAAGAGGTCTGCGAGGTCTTCTCGGATCGGCTGCGTGTCTTGGCGCTTGCGCTTCGAGAACGCCGCCGCGACCGTTACGCTCGGCGTGTCCGCGTCAAGGTCGAAACTCTCGCGCGTCAGGCTGGCCACTTCGGCGGCCCGGAACCCCGTTCCCGCCGCGATGCGGTAGGCCCACGCCCGCTCGGGGTAGTTCATCCTCACCTTGACCCGTCGCCGCTCGCCGTTCTTCTTGATCGCCTTCTCAACCGTCACGCTCGGCGAGCGCGTCGCGGCGTCGATGATGCGGGCGAGTTCGTCGGTCGAAATGTCGCGGCGGATGCGCCGCCGATCACCTTCCATACTCAGGCCGCCGATGCCCGCGAGCGGGTTGGCCGCGAGCCTGTTGGAGCGGACGCACCACCGGCCGAACGCCCGCCACGCCGTCGCCGCCGCGTTGAACGTGCGGGTGCCCGTGCGCCGCTCCTCGCTTCGCTCAGAGAGGTGCGTCGTGAGGTCGTGCGCATCGATGCTCGCCAGCGAAGTCCAGCCGAGCGATTTCGCCGCCCGTTCGAGGTACCGGAGCGTGCCCGCCACGTGCCGGTCGTCGCGCTTCAGCGATTCGAGGTGCTCGCGGTAGTCGGCGAAGTGTTCGGTGAGGGGTCGCGCGCGTTCGGCCGACAGGCGCTCCGCGACCGGATCGACCAGCCCTTGCTCGCGCTCGATCTCGCGGTTGCCCCACGCGCCCGCGATGCGCTCGGCAAGGCGCTTGTCGGTGGTGCCGCTCGCCTTCTCGCGGCGGTTCCCTTCGTGGTCGAACCACGAAATCGTCCAGCGCTGTTCGCCCTTGCGCTTGAAGACGCTCGCCACAGGTCACCGTCCCTTCCGTGTCCGCTTGGCGCGGATCACGATTTCCAAACCCAGGTACGCCGCCAGCCGTTCGATCGTGTCCGCCGTCATCCCGCTTTCGCCGCGCATCATCCGCGACAGTTGACTACGGGCCACTCCCGCGCCCTTGGCGATCGCGTAGGGCGTTTGATCGCTCGCCTTCACCGCCTTCTCGATTGCGTCCGTCAGTTGCCCCATACCCGGAGTGTACCCCAGACGTTGCGATTTAGCAACTATCCCCAATCGATTCTCCCACCGCCAGCAGCCACGCCGCCGATCCGCGATGCGTCGGCAGCCCCAGCCCGTCCGCGACGCCCAGCCGCTCGCTCAGGACGTACGCCGCTTCGTCGCCGGCCGGCGCGTCCTCGCCCACCAGCAGCCGCAGGACCGCCGCCCGGTGCAGCCGCAGCCGCGTCGAAAGGTCGGGGGGCAGGTCCGTCCGACGATGCCGCAGCCGGTCCGCGTAGGTCGGGTGCGGCGCCAGTTCGATCGCTTCACGCCCAAGGGCCAGCAACAGCGCCGCCAACTCGGGATCGGGCGTCACGGGTCAACCTCCACCCATTCCCCGTCTGAAGGCGAGCGCGCAGGATCGTCCTGATCGTCCCGATCGTCCCAACTCGCGTTCGCGACGGATAGAACGCCGTCGATACTGGGACGGTCAGGGACCGCGCCATCGTCCCGACGCTCTTCGGACCGTCCCGCGATACCACCCGCTTCTGGCTCGCGGGGGCCATCCGGGACGGTCGGGACGATCGGGACGGTTTGCGCGCCCGTCCTTCGGATGGTGACGATCCGCCCGCGCGACCGGCCCGGCTCTGTCCGCACGTCCACACCGACCGCCCGGAGATTGGGGGCGAACCGGCGCAGCGCGCCGGTCAAGACGTTGGATCGTTTGGGCCACCCGTCGGGCGGATGACGCGGGTCGATCCCCGCTCTCTTCTCCAGTTCGCTCAGAAGCGCCGTCGGCGCGCCCGACCAATCCCCGGCGTCCGCGAGCGCCACCACGGGACCGATGATCGGGCTGGACTCCAGCGCGGTCGTGTTCGCGCCGGCTCGGCACTTCTCATACGCCGCGAGAAAACTCCCCGGCGGCCACCCAAGGGCCGGTTCCGCCGCTACCGCCCACGTTGCGAAGTCGGCCATGCGTGGTGCGCGGGGGAGAACAACCGACCGGACACGGCCCATCGCGCCACTCACCACGTCGAGCAGCGCGCCGAGGATGGCGGGATGCTCACGCTCAACATCCCGCCAGAAATCCGCCTCCGTCCGACGCTTCGACTCTTCGATGGTCGGTAGCACAATCGGGATCGCGCGATCCAGCAGGTCCGGGCGCGTCGCCAATTCCTCGATGCCCGTCAGGACCACGGGCCGCGTGTAGTCGAACAACGTCTCCTCATCGTTCTCGTACAGCGTCCGGGTTCCGAACCCGCCGCCGGTGGCGAGTCGGCAGAGGGCATCGGAGAGCCAGGGGTGAACGCCGCTGAGGTTGTCCAAGGCCACGACCCACCCGTTGTTCGCGGCGATGGCGAGGTCGCGCTCTTCGCGCGGGGCGGCGCGGAGGGGCGCCCTGTTCGGGTCGATCATGCGCCGCAGCACACGCGCCGCCGTGGACTTCGCCGAACCCTGCTCGCCGTAGAGGGCCAGCGCGGGATACGGCCCGGTCGGACGAAGCGCCGCCAGTAGCCAGGCCACCATCATCCGCCAATCGTCCTCTGAGCCGGTGTTGACGAATCGACGCAGCGTGTCGATCGACCCGCCGTGGGTCGGCTCGGGGAGCGGGAGCATCCCCTTGGCGCGCCGGAACATCACGGGTGGATCATTGACGATGCGCCACCCGATTGAGTCGATGCGGACCGCGCGCCAGCGGGGATCGGCCAAGTCCAGGTAGTACGCGCCGTCGTGTTCCGCGAGCCGGACGCAGACGGGCCGCTCGGGAGATCCGAACAGCGCCCGCGCCTCGACGGCGCTGAGAGATTCCTCCAAGGCTTCCGAGTTCGGAACGTGCCCGTTCGCCGCGTAGAACGCGCCCCGGAGCCACAGTTTGAATGAGCGGGATCGGATGCGGTGGACTTCCGAATGATCGCCCACGCGCACCCGTGCGTACCCTTCCGGCTCCGGGGTGTGGAACAGTTCCGCGTCCGCCACCAGTTGCAGGAGCAGCGTGGAGCCCTTCTGGCGCCTTGCGGCGGGAGGGTCCGCCCCCGCCGGCGGCGTCGCTGTCTCGGGCTCCGCCGCGTCGGCAAGCGAGAGGAACACCTCCCGGTTCGCCCCCGCGATCACCGCCGCACGTGCGTCCTTCGCACCGCCCGGCGGTTCCATGATGCGCACGCTCGCGCATCGGCCGATCAGCGCCGCCGCGATCTTCGCCGCCCCCCGGCGGCCGGCGTCGTCGGCGTCCGCGACGATCACTGGATGCAGACCGGATAGAAGTTCGCCGAGCATATCGCCGCAATGCCCCGCCATCGGCACGCCAACCGCGTTCAGCCCCAGCCCCAGCAGCGCAGCCGTATCGCTCGCACCCTCGCAAACGAATACAGGGTCGGCGGTGGAGGTCCCCGCGTACGTCGGGAGGGGCCAAGCGACGATCAGCCCGCGTCTGCCGCCGGGCGCGAATGTCTTTTCGCCGTTGGCGTCGCGGTATGCCGTCCCGATGACTTCTCCACTCGCGTCGCGTTCGTCGATCGCCCAACGGTCACCCTCCCAGTGGGCGAGCCGCGACCATGCCTCGGGCGAAACGCCTTCGGGTGCGTTCATTGCCGCACCCCCGTCCGCACTTGATCTCCCGCGCCAGCCTGCGTCGGGCATCCCGCACGAATCCACGCACGGAGTTCATCGGGGCAGTAACGCCGCGACTTCCCGATCTTGAGTGACGGGATCGCCCGACAGTTCGACAACACCCACAGCCGCCGCTCGCCCATGCACAGCAAGGCGCACGCCGCCTTGGCATCGATCAGCAGCGGGGCCTGCGTCGTCGGGTTGCTCGTGTTACTTGCCACGCGACACCCCCTTTGGGGCCGCGCTCGACAACGCCGCCAGCACCGTGTCCAAGTCGTAGCGGGTCGACTTCGGCGACAGGCGCAGCGCCGGGATACACCCGCGCCGCGCCCACGCTCGGACGGTCTCAGGCGTCACGCGCAGGCGCTTCGCCAACTCTCGCGTCGTCAGCAGTTCCGTTGCTTGTTCCATCGTGGATACTCCGGGCGGGGGGCCGCAGTGGGCTTCCCTTCGTTGCCGGCGCATATCCACGATTCAGCGCGCATACACGCGCATACCCCGCAAGAAGCGGGCCCATTTGAGCGCATACCGATCGCTATTCGTCGTCGTCATTCTCCCGCGCCATATCGCTCGGGCGGGGCTTCCGCCTATCGACTCTCCTTCCCAGTTCAAGCCGTCCGGGGTCAACGGTGCGGGGTCGGTCGATCGGTCCCGCCACTTTCTCGGCCAGCCCGTTCGCGTCGGCGTGGGCCTTAGCGCGGGCGATCATCCGCGACACTTGCCCTTGGGTGTAGAGCGTCCCGTGCTCTTCGTTCAACGCCGCCGCCACCTTGCCTTGGGTCATCCCGTGAAGGGTCGCAAGTTGCCACGCCTGCCGATCGTGCGCCTTCAACTCGGGCACCTTCGCCGCTGGCGTGTCGTCGTCAGCCCGTGCGCCGAGTGATTCGATCACGCCGGCGACGCGCTCAAACCCGGCGCGGTTTCCTTCCAATACCGCAGGCAGCCCAGCCGCAGCCGCTTCCAGCCGGGCCAGTAGGTCGGGCGATGCGGTGGGCGTTTGCATTGCCCCGCCTTCCGATCGTTCCCACGCCGTCCGGTGTTGTGTGAGTTCGCGGGCGATCGTCCGAATCTTGGCGACCGTAGCCGCCGGAATCTCGCTGACCCAACTTCCGTCCGGGTTGTAGAGAATCGAGAACAGCAGTTGGCGCAGGGCATCGGTCAACGGTTGTGCATTGCGCGTTGGCGCGGTAGTGGTCGTCACTACGCCGTCGCGCTTGAACGCCGCGTTTTGATCCGGCGTCATCGCCGGTAGCGTCTTGGCGATGATCGCTTGGGCCAGCAGCACCGCGTTGTCCCACAGCACCCGCATCCCGCCCAAGTTGCCCGCTCGCGCATCACGCAGCTGATAGTCGCCGGCGTCGGTGCGTTCGCACGAATCTAGCCGGGCCAGAAACAGCCGCAGTTCATCCGACAACCTACCCAAGTACCTGGACAGCGGGACCGGGCCGGATTGGTTCAGGTGCCCCTGTTCATCAAACCACAACTGCTCTTCCGTGCTGGGCTCTGGATCGGTACGGGATGTCGGTTCGAAGTTGGTGGTCGATTCCTTCGCGTCAGAATGCGACGGCGGCGCAAGGACCCCGAGCGCCTCGCGCAACAGTTCTAGGCAGTTGTGTCCATGTGATTCGTAGAACCATCGACAGACGTCCGATCGGCCGACGGTGGCGCTCGTCGCGTCTTTCGGCGCCAACCACACCGCTTTCGCAATGTCCGTCAGCCCGCCCAGGTACGCCGTTGCGTCGGGGTCCACAGCCGCGAGTCCCAGAAGGATCGCCCGACGCGCTTGTTCCTCCCTCTCGCCGCTCGGCAGGTTGTTCCCCAAGGCACGCGAGAGATCACCCTGTCTGTTCGCACCTAGAAAGTCCTCGATGGCGTGGCAGAGTCGTGCAGCCCGCAAGTCGTCGCCGGCGTCAGGATCGCGGAGCCGTTCCGCCACAGCGCCGTCCTCGCGGGCAACGATCGCGGCCGGTGCGTCAGGTGCGCGGCGTGGCCGTGATGCCCCCGCGACCGGCTGCCTGTTCAACACAGCGGCGTGCTTGGCGCGCTGCGCCAGCAGCCGCTCGCGCTCGGGAGCGCTGGGGTATTCAGCATCCAGCGCGATTCCCGCCTTGCGGAATCCATCGGGGTCCGCGTCGAGCAGTCGTCGAGCGCGAGGCAGCAACTCGGCTTTGGCGCGGTCGAATCGCTCGTCGAAGTGCGCGCGAAGTACCCTTGGCATGGCTCACCGTCCTTGGCCGGGTCGGAAGGGCGGGGCAGCAGGGACGGTGAGTACCGCCGCCGCCGCCCGTTCCGTTCGCGGGGGATCAGCCCGCTACCCGTTCGTTCCCGGTCCGCTCGGGATTCCTGCCCCGACGTGCGGCCCGTCAGCGGACCATTATGGCGTGCGCGCCGCCCCCGCGTCCGCTACCGACAGGTTGGTAGTGGGTCAGTTTGACATGTAGACGGCCTAAGGCTTGATCCAAACTCGTCCGCGCCCCGAGACGGTTCCCTTGTAGCAGTCTCGGTATTTCGGGCGGGCCGCCGCGGCCATCTCTCGCGCAAATCCTCCCCTATTCTCGCACAAGCCCGCCTCGATCAACGCATCTCTCTTCATAGGATGCACCAGCATGTCGGCGAGTTGAAGGCCAGGAACGTCATCGTCCTTACACTTGAACTTGAGTTCTTTGGAAGTGAGGACGCGGCGGGCGACCGTGTCTTTCAAATACGAGGTTCCCTTCGTGGCAAGATTTCGATACGTGTCGCCCAACTCCTTGTCTTCCTTCTTGCCCCGAGACTCAGCCACCGCGTCCCCTCGGGTATGTTTTTCTGACAGCCAGAATGCGTATCGTTCCGACAGCGCCGTCATCGCAAAGTGATACGGATGGAAGGGCATGGCGTACCGCTTCTGATGCGCTGCCTTGTCGATGATCGCGCACACCATCGTGAATGGCGTGGATTCAATCAGTTCAAGCAGGCGCTTGCCGAACAAGGCGTCTGTGGCTGGGTCATTCAGCGCGCCGAACGCGCCCTTGCGGCCTTTGATCTCGGACAAATGGAACACCAACCGATCGTCAGGACTGATGTGAAAAACATCTCTCTTCAGACGGACCAGCGCGTCACTGAAAGCGTTGTATTCGTCTCCTCGCTTCAGCCAAATGCCCAATAACGCAAGGTGACAACGCCAAGGCTCGTCGAGTCTGGAATAGGTGTGATCGCCGGATTCGTCGATGTAGACGCGGTAAACCGGGTCAGGAGGACGGGGAGGCCGGAGAGGTGGGGAGTTTTGACCTAGCTGTCCCATTGCCCTGGCGATGATATGATGTTCCCAATGCGGTACGCCGCAGGTGGATAGCCCGTATGGGCTAGCGTGAGCAGCCCCCGCGAGGGGGCGTGCTCATTTTTGGGGTTGCGCTATCTTCGGATTCGGACCGCGCTTCATCGGGGTTGCACCCCGGTGCTAGCCCG
>CAYVSR010000029.1:0-12179 GCA_964453125.1 uncultured Phycisphaeraceae bacterium
CCCCACGTAGCGGCCGACCCAGTAGTTCGTGGTGTCCCCCATTGCGGCGGCGACGATGAACACCGCCGCGAGCGCCCAGACGTTGAGGGGGTTCTCGGGCCGCGCCGCGAGGGCGCCCGCCGCGAAGAGCAACGAGTCGCCGGGCAGGAAGGGCATGACGACCAGGCCGGTTTCCGCGAACACGATCGCGAACAGGACCAGGTAGGTGAGCGTGCCGTAGGTGGACATGATCACGTCGAGACGCTTGTCGATCTCGAGGAAGAACATGACCAGTTCGTGGAGGGTGTCCATGCGTGGTCGGGGTCTCGTCGGGCGGCGGGGCTGGAAAGGGAGGCCGAGTGTATGAGAGGGGGGTCCGCGGCGCACGACGACGCCCGGCGTCGCCCGTGGGGAGGAGGCGCCGGGCGTTGGACATGTCCAAAGGTGCAGAATGAGGCGGGAACGCAATGGGCCAAGGCCGCCACGGCCGCGCAGCCGGGCGCCGGGTCGCTCAGTTCACCGTCCCGGGCTGCGCGAGACGCGCGTCCAGGATGGCCTGGGCCAGCAGGGCTTCCGGGGAGCCCGAGACCGGTGTGCATTGCGGCTCGACGCAATCTCCGCCCCCTCCGCTCAGGACGCACGCGCGGTAGGCGACCCACTGCAGGACGCAGTTGAGGCTGATCTCGGTCTCGAGCGCGACCGGCATGGTCGGGGCGTCGGCATCGCTCGTTCGGAGATGCACGTCCTGAACGGGTTGCCCCGCGCCAATTCGCTGCGCGGGCGTCGCGAGGGAGGCCTCGTGGGTTGCCACTGCCCCTTCTGTCGTGGTCGGGATGCACGCCAGCGCCCCCAACAGGACGATAGATGCGATGGGGCGCGAGGCCCCGAAGTGGGCAAGGCGATCGGTCCTGCGCGCAGGAAATCGGCGGATTCTGAGATCCATGTGGTACACTCCTTTGTGGATGAGGGGCAGGGCTCGAACGAGCCGGGGCGGGTCGCCGCGGCCAAGGGCTTACCCCGAGTAATCGCGGACGAAAGGCTCCGTGTGACGGACCCCATCTCTGAATTCCAAACCGGGTCGCCCGAAGAAGCCGCTCAGGGATGTGGTGCGGGGCCCGATCTCGACGCGCTATTCGCGCGGGTGTCATGCGGCGATCGCGAGGCCACGGCGAAGCTCGCCATGGCGTACGGGCCCGTGATCCGACGGCGCGTCACCGGCAAGATGGGGCCGCGCCTGCGCCGCCTCTTCGATTCCGAGGACATTCTCTCCACCGTGTTGCGACGGCTTGATCGATATGTGCAGGACGGCAATCTCCGCGTCGCCTCACAGCCGCAGTTCCTCGCGCTCCTCCGCGAGATCTGCGAGGCCGCGGTTGTCGACAAGGCCCGGGTCATGCGTCGCCTCGAGCGAGTCGAGCGAGCAGACAGCCCGCTGGCGACGGCGCTGCGCGGGCGACTCGAGCAGCGCGACGAGTCGGGCGCGGAGGGCGACGAGACGCTCGCGGCCGCGTTCGGCGCGCTGGCGGACGAGACCGATCGGCGCATCCTCTGGCACTGGCTCTCGGGGCGCGAACACGGCACGACCGCGGAACTGGTCGGCATGACGCCCGCCGCGGTGCGCCAGCGATGGAAGCGCATTCGTGAGCGTGTGCGCCAAGCGATCGAGCGGAGCGCGGCGTGAGCGCCACCGGGGGGTCGGGCGCCGGGACGCTCCGCGACGCTGAGACTCCCGCGCTGCGCCTCGTGCGCTCCACAGCAGGGCCCGCACGCCCGGCGCTGTCGGAGTTTCTCGGCGCTTGTCGCGGCACGTCCGACGACGCCCTCGCGGAGCTGATCGAGACCGACGGGCGCACGCGCCTCCGCGACGGCGAGACGCTCGCGCTCGCCGACTATCTCGGCGCGCTGCCCTCGCTGCGCCAGATGCCCGTGGCGTTGGACGCGGCGATCGACATGGCGCTTCGCTCGCGATCTCGCGCCTCTCGCCCCTCGGTGGAGGCCGTCGCGTCTCTCATCGCCGACCACCCGGACCTCGAGCCCAAGATCCGCGAGGCCGCGCTGCTCGGGCAGGCGCTGTGGTCCACGAACCAGACCGCGTACGCGACCTCGCGTTTCGTGGCGAAGCTGCCGTGCGAGTTCGGCCAGCGCCTGCCCGACGGCAGCGCGCCCTACAGGCTCCTCCGCAGGCTTGGCGAGGGCGCATCGGGCGAGGTGCTGCTCGCCGAGGACCTGCGCCTCTCCGAGCCCGAGTCCCCCGCGTTCGTCGCGATCAAGGCGCTGGCCGCGGCCCCGGACGACCCGTGGTCGCGCCGCAGGCTGGTGGACGAGGCGGCGAAGGCCCGGCGCGTCGATCACCCCAACGTCGTCCGGGCGCTCCACACGGGCGTGAGCGAGCAAGGCGACGACTACATCGTGTACGAGCACGTGCTCGGCGTTGACCTCGAGACATGGGCCGGCGCCCGCGGGCTGCCGCTCGAGCCCCGAGTCGCCGCATCGATCATGGAGCGAGTCTCGCGGGCCGTGCAGGCCGCGCACACCGCGGGTCTGACGCACTGCGATCTCAAGCCAGCCAACATCCTCATGACGGAGGACGGCGAGCCGAAGGTCACCGATTTCGGCGCCGCCGTGCGCTGGAAGCAGGGCGAGGCCCTCCGCGGCGAGTCCGGACGTGTGGGCACGCTGGCGTTCATGGCGCCCGAGCAGTACCGCCAGGAAGAGGGCGCGGGCGCTCCACCGGCGGACGTCTACGCATTGGGAGGGCTGCTCTACTGGCTCCTGACCGGGCAGTTGCCCAACGGCGCTTCGCCGCAGGAGATTGGGTTCACGCACGACGAGCGGATCGGCCGGCGGGAGGCCCCGGCCCCCTCGCGCCTGCGTCGCGAGGTGGACGCCGATCTCGACGCGATCTGCCGTCGCGCGCTGGCGACCCGGCCGGGGGATCGCTCGCCATCCTCGGGCGCCCTGGCCGACGATCTCCGCGCCTGGCTGACGCATCGACCGCTGGCGTGGCGCTCGCCCTCCGCGCTGAGGCGAGTGCACTTGTGGCGTCGGCGCAGGCCTCTGTCAGCGGCGATGGCGGTCGTGGCCGCGGTCGGGCTCGGCGTTTCGATCGGCGTCTACGTGCGTCTGTCGCGGGTCGCGGTGATGCGCGCGGAGGAGACACGGATCTCGGAGGCCAAGCGTGAGATCGCCGAGAAGTTCAGGGCGGACGCAAAGGTGCAGGCCGACGCGATAGGTCAGTTGGTGGCGCCCTTCCAGACCGGCGGGATCGGTGAGATGCGCATGCTCTCAACGGTCATCATGGAGTCGCTCTTCGGGCCCAACCTGCTCGACGACCCGGCAATCGTGAAGACCTGGAGGGAATCGAAGCTCAGCGCCGCACGAGAGATGATCCGCGAATCGCGCACGCCGTCGGGGAGGCCGATGTTCGCGACGCTGATCTGGCGGACGCAACTCTCGCTCTGGCTGCTGAGGCAGGGCGACTGGAAGGAGTCGCGGGAGCAGTTGGCGGCGGCACGCGAGGAGTGGGGCGGCCTCATGGCCCCCGACGACCTCTGGCGGGCCGCGATCGACGCCATGGAGGCGTGCGCCGACGCGAACGAGGCCATTGCCGCCGGCTCCAACGCCGAACCGGCGATCAACGAGAGGGTTCCCGCACGCCTCCGCGATCAGATCGCGAGGTTCAGCGACCGGAACGACTGGGGGCCTATGCGGGAGTTGTGCATGGATCGGCTGGCCGCGTTCTTCGAGGCCCCGCCACTGGCCGACGCGAAGACCGCGGCCGCGATTCGCGAGGAGATGGCCGCGACCCTCGCGGGTCGGCTGGCGCCAACAAAGAAGTGACGGTCGCGATGGTCCGGGGGCCACGCTCGGGCGATCTTTGTGGAAGCCGGCCACACCGATCGGCGCGTTCGCGACGAATCCGTGGACTCTTTGGGCGGCGGTCCTCAAACGTGTGGAAACGCGCGTCGGACCGTCACACAAGCCCGTCGGCGAGCGATTGGGGTGTGGCGGCGCTCGCCTGTCTCTCGGAAGCGTCGGCCCGGGGGGCAAGACGAGGGACATCGGCCGCCCTTCCGGCGCGTTCGTGTCTGTGGATTGAGAAACCGAGGAGGCCGGAGCGAGTCAGCATGGACGCGCGACAACAATTGGTCACGCGCTTGCGGGAAGCCGCGGGCGCCCGGAACAACCGGGAGATCGGCGAGGCGCTTGGCTTCTCGCCCGAGACCGTGCGTCGGTACATGACGGGCGTCTCGCCGCCGTGCGTCGCCTTTGTCATTGCGCTGTGCGAGCGGTTCGGGGTGAGCGCGGACTGGCTGGTGCTGGGAGCCGGCCCGATGTCGCCGAGCGAGCGTGACCTTGAGGCGCTCCGACGAGCCTCCGCGGCGTCACTCTTCGCCCGCGTCGCGGAACTGGTCGAGACCAAGGGCACCGGAGCCCCGGCGCCGACCGAGAACGGCCATCCGGCGGCGACCCCCACCGGGAACTCGGGCATTCGCCCGCCCGGCCGCGCGGGCACGGAGGTCCGCCCGCTCGCGGTTGCGCGACGGAAGCACGCCGGGGAAGAGCCCACGCCATAGCCGTCCGGCGGCGCGACGGCAGGGCCCCACCCTCAACCCGCCACGTGGAAAGCCCGGTGTGCCCGCGGACGCACCCAAGCGCGATCGAGCCGTGACGCTGCCCGCGCGGAGGCGGCCGAGCCTCGCTATCATGCCGCTCCCACCGAAGGACCCGGCGCGAGCCCGCGCCGGAACACGGGCGATTGGCGCAGTTGGCTAGCGCGCATGCATGACACGCATGAGGTCACAGGTTCGAATCCTGTATCGCCCACTTTCACGAATGATCCGGGGCCCTTCAGGGGCTTGGGCCTTGGGGCCGGTCCGAGATCTCCGGGCAACCGGGCGCGGTCGGATGGGGGGCGTCTCCGCTCAACGTGACTTCGATCGAGCACGCCTGCCGAGGTGATTTACCCGGCGCGTCCGCTGCCTCGAATCGACGGCGGTCTGGACGACCCGGTTCCCTCGCGGCGGCGCGTGCCGGAGTCGGTTGTCCGGCTTGTCGGGAGGCGTGGGCCCGCCTTAGGCTCCCGCGATGAGCGCCACCTCGCCCGCCCGTCTCGACCCCATCGACGCTCCGCTCAGGTGCCCCAACGACCACGGGCGGATGGAACGGGAGACCGTCGGCGGCGTCTCGATGGACCGATGCAACGCGTGTGGCCGCCTCTGGCTCGACGACGGTGAGATGCAGCGGCTGCTTGCTTCGAAGGAGACCGTGCGTGGCGCCGACGCGGGGCCGTTCGGGCGAGAGAGCGGGCGTGCGGCGCTCGGCGGGCGCCTCTGCCCTCGCGATGGGAAGACGCTGCTCGAAATCCGGCACCCGCAGCAGCCGGACGTGTTGATCGAGTATTGCCCCGGCTGCCGCGGCGTCTTGCTCGACGCGGGCGAGTTGCGGGCGATCCGGGGCGAGGATGCGGCCTCCTGGCTTCAGAAGATGCAGAAACTCGTGCGGTGGTGAGTGGCGGGGGAGCCAGGGCGACGCGAGGAAGATGAGGCGACGGCGAGTCGCGCAAAGGGCGAAGGGATACGCTCCGAAGACCAATGGGCCCCCATCTGCGTGAACACACCCTGCGCCGGGTCGATCTCTCGGGAAACCGCCGTCTTCCGGTGTTTCTCGACCTGGTGCGTTCGTTGCAAGAGGCCGAGACGCATCGCGAGGCGCTCGCAGGCTTCCTTGTCGCGATGCGCCGGGCGTACGGTGCAAAGGGCTACATCTCTCTGAGCACGCGAGGGCTCGACGCCGCGCGCGGCGAGTTTCGGATCACGCAGTGGACCGACGAAGCGGGGCGCGAGTTCGTGGACCGAGCCGTCGATCCCTGGACGGGCGAGGGCGCTCCCGTTCAGCGCGGGGGCCTGCTGGGCGAACTCGTGAGTTCCGGCGAGCCGACGCTCGTCAGCGACCTGGACCTCGTCTCCGACCCGGCGCTGGGCGATTGGATCCGCGGCTACCGATCGATGGTCGCGGCGCCGCTCATGGACTCAGGCCTGCAGACGAACTGGGCCATCCTGCTGGACCCCGCGCCCGGCGCGTTTGACGAGGGGGCCATCGAGGACCTCGTGCTGCGCGCGAGCCTCATCGCGCAGACGGTCGCGAGCATCCGTGCCGCCAACGCCCTGCGCGGCGCGAACCGCTGGATTGAAAAGGAGATCGATCAGATCGCCAGCATCCAGCGCGCGATGCTGCCCTCCCAGATGCCCGCCATCCCGGGCGCAACGCTCGCGGCGGACTACCGCACCTACGACAAGGCCGGAGGGGACTACTACGCGGTGTTCCCCGTCGGCGGCGTGCCCGCGAGCCCGGACGCGTGGTGCGTGCTGGTGGCGGACGCCTCCGGGCACGGCCCCGCCGCGGCGGTCCTGATGGCCATGATGCACACCATCCTCGGCACGCTGCAGGGCGCTGGCGGAGCGCGCGAACGTGCCCACGCGAGCCCGGCGGCGCTGCTCGCGTACCTGAACGACGAGATCTGCGAGCATCGGATCGACGGGTCGTTCGTCACCGCGATGGCGGCGTTCTACGACCCGGGCACGCGCGCGATGCGATACTCGAGCGCGGGGCACCCGCCCGCGCTCGTGAAGCGTCGCGGCGATTCCGGTCCCTGTGTGCGACTGGATCGCGCCGGTGGCCTGCCGCTGGGCATCGACAAGGGCGTGGCCTACGAGATGGGGGTCGCGCCGCTCGAGCCGGGGCATACCGTTGTCTTTTACACCGACGGGATCACCGAGGCGATGTCTCCCGCGCCGCCCAAGCGCCCGCCGACCGCGGCGCCCGATGTGCCGGAGAGCGGCTGGGCCGCCGCCGAAGAGCGGGGCGAGATGTTCGGCGTCCGGGGCATCGAGGCGGCGCTGCGCCGGTGCACGGGCGAGCCAAAGTGCGTGATCGGGAGCGTGTTCGAGGCGGTGCGAGCGCACGAGGCAGGGCTGCGCCCAGGGGACGATCAGACGGTCGTGGCGATCGGCGTGGAGTAAGCCTCGCGAGCGTCGCCGCGGCGTGGGCGGCTACACGACAGAATCGGCGGGGCGGGCCCGGAGCGCGCAGGAAAGCGGGAGGACCGTTTCCGGTCCTCCCGCGTGGTTCGTCAGAGGATTCGCCGTCGAGCGCTGATCAGCGATCGGCGGGGTCGAGGCCCATGCCGGAGCGGTTGGGGTACGCCGGACGCTTGGGCGCCTTGTACGCCTTGGCCTCGACTTCCTTCAGGATGTGGGCGATCGCGGCGTCGAGCTGCGGGTCGCCGATGCCGGGCGCGCCGTCGGTCATCAGCGCCGGGTCATCGATCACTTCGATGTCGGGGTCCACGCCGTGGCCTTCGACGCCCCACGTGCCATCTGTCTCGTAGAAGCCGAAGGTTGGCACGGTGACGCCGGCGCCGTCGATCAGGCCCGGGTTGCCGGAGATGCCGACGAGCCCACCCCAGGTGCGCGTGCCGATGAGCTTGCCGATCTTGTTGCTCTTGAAGAGCCAGGGGAACATGTCGCCGCCGGAGCCGGCGAGGCCGTTGATCAGCATGCACTTGGGGCCCTGATGCGAGTCGGGCGGCCACTTCCAGTCGACGCCGTCGCGCCGGGCCCAGTAGTTAGTCGCGGGACGGTTGAGCAGTTCGATGAACCGGGTGGGAATCTGCCCGCCGCCGTTCCAGCGGTCGTCGATGATCAGCGCCGCCTTGTGCGCCTGGCCGTAGAACTGGCGGACCAGGTCGTTCTGCCCGTTGACGCCGGTGTCGGGGACGTAGATGTAGCCCACGGCGCCGTTGGTCTTCTCGTCGATGTAGGCGCGCCTGCGCTCGATCCAGGCGCGGTATCTAAGGTCGGTCTCACTGGCCAGGGGCTCGACGACGATGTCCTTCGCGGACGCGTCCATAGCGGGCTTCTCGGACACGGTGATCGTGACGCTCTTGCCCGCCAGGCCGAGGAACGCAGCCCACGGGTCGCGCGCGGTGTCGAGCGCAACGCCATTGACCGCGAGCAGGTACATGCCCTCCTTGACCTCCACGCCCGGCGCCGAGAGCGGGCCGGAGGCGTCCGCGTCCCACACGGCGCCGCGGATGATCTTCGAAATGCGGTACGCCCCGTCGCGGAGTTCGTAGTCGCAGCCCAGCAAGCCGACGTTGACCGAGGGCTCCTGCTCGCCCCCGCCCTCGCGGTAGTAGGCATGGCCGACATTGAGTTCGGAGATCATCTCCGCGATCACGTAGCCCACGTCTTCGCGCGAGGCGCAGTCCTCGAGCATGGCGGCGTAGCGGGTCTTCATGCCCGCCCAGTCCACGCCGTGCATGTTCGGGTCGTAGAAATAGTCGCGCTGCAGGCGCCACGCCTCGTTGAAGATCTGGCGCCACTCGGCGCGCGGGTCGACCTGGGCCGTCATCCCCGCAGTGACAACGGGCTTGCCGGTCGCGCCGGACGCCGCGTCTTGGATGCTGGCCGCGCCGCCGTTGACGACGAGGAGCTTCTTGCCGTCAGCGGAGATGGCGAACGCGCCGCCCGTCGCGACGTTCTTCTCCTCCTTCTTCTCGTCCTTGAGGCTGAAGATCTTGATCGAGGCCGGCGTGTCCTCGCCCTGCGGCGAGCGGCGGACATAGATCAGGTCGTTCTTGTCATTGACGGCGAGCGCTCCAAACACGCCGTTCTTGACGGGCAGGATCATCGCCCGGCTCTCGAAGCCGTCGAACGCGATCTCGACCTTCTCGCGAGGCTTCGAGTCGTCCTTCTTGTCGTCGCTCTTGGTTTCGGAGGCGCCGGCGGTGCGCTTGCCCTCGACAGTCGCCGTCACGCCCATCTCGGGCGCGGAGACAGAGCCGGTGAGCGTGAGGCCCGCGAGCGTGAGCGTGCCGGTGACGTTGGGCCCATTCGAGACCGTGCCGCTGAAGGTGACGGTTTTCGAGGCGGGCTCGTACGTGCCGGTGATGGCCGCGGCGCCGCCCATGATGGTCAGGCTGCCGGTGATCGAGTTGTCCTTGGCGAGCGAGAGCGTGAGGGTGAACGGGGCGCCCTCGGGCGGGAGCGGGGCCGCGCCGCGGACCGTGCCCTCCCATGTGCCGCTGACGCCGTCGTCGGCCGGGGCGGCGTCCTTCTTGGCGTCTCCGTCGGGCTTCTTGTCGGCGTCCTCGTCCTTCTTCGCGTCGTCGCCTTCCTTCTTCTCGCCGTCCTTCTTGTCGCCCTCGTTCTTCTCGTCCTTCTTGTCTTCCTTCTTCTTGTCGGCCCACTTCTCCTCGTCGCTGACGGGCGCCCAGGGGGACTTCACGTCGGTGCGAAGCGGCACGCCGACGAGGACCTGCGTGTTGGGGTAGACGAACGACGTGTCGAGTTCGCCGTAGAGCGGGCTGAACGAGCGGCTGGACGTGAAGAACAGATAGTCGCCCTTGCGGTCGAAGACCGGGTTCTCGTCATTGAAGAACGCGGAGGTGAGGCGCTTCTTCTCGCCGGATTCGGGCGAGTAGACGAAGATGCCGCGCGAGGGGGACTCGACCGTCGAGAGCGCGAACGCGAGGAAGCGCGAGTCGTGCGACCAGGAGACCGAGAGGTTCGAGCCGTCGCCGGACCACGGGTCCTTCTCGACCACCGCGGTCTTGCCGGGGGCGTCGCCCTCACCCAGCGTGTGGACGAAGATCGTGCCCGTCTTGTCGAAGAACGCGACGCGCTTCGAGTCGGGCGACCACACGGGGCTCATGCGGAAGGCGGCGCCGTCGGTCGTCAGCCGGCGCGCTTCGGCCTTGCCGTCCGACTGCACCAGGTAGAGGTCGTACTCGCCGGAGGCGTCGGAGAAATAGGCGATCCAGCGCCCGTCGGGGCTCCAGGCCGGGTCGCGCTCGGCGACGCCGCTGGTGCGCGTCAGGTTGCGCGGCACGCCCTTCTCGGCGGGCACGGTCCAGATGTCGCCGCGCGCCTGCACGACGGCTCGCTTGGCGCTGGGCGAGATGTCCCACCAAGTGGACTGCTTGGAAGCGTCGGCGGCCTGCGTGCGCACCTTCGGACGGTCGCCGGGGATGATGACCTCGACGGCCTTGCTCTGGCCCGACTTGAGGTCGAGCAGCATGAGCGAGGCGCCGTTCTGGAACACGATCTCGCCCTGGCCGGCGGGGCCGGGGCCGACGCTCGGCCACTTGACGTCGAAGTCGGCGAACGTGGTCACCTGCTTGCGCTGGTTGGTCTTGACGTCGTACGCCCAGATGTTGAGGCGGTGCTCGGGGCCCGCGTCCGAGACGTAATAGACGGAGTCGCCGCTCCACATCGGCAGCGAGTCGACGCCCTCCCAGTCGGTGATCTTCTTGCTGGACTTGTCCTTCAGATTGAACAGCCAGATGTCCGTCGCCATGCCGCCGCGGTAGCGCTTCCAGGTGCGCGTGTCGATGGTGTGCGGCGTGTACGCGAGCCAGACGCCGTCGGCGGAGACCGCGCCGTTGGCGCCGTACGGCACCGGCAGGCGCGCGGGCAGGCCGCCCCTGGCGGACACGGTGAAGAGTTGCGTCTGGCGAGTGCGCCCCGCGAGCCCGTTCGTGAAGAAAAGAAGCCTGGGGTCGGTGTCCGAGTTTGGCGCCCAATCGCAGAGCGTTTCAACGCCGGGGTGGTACGAGACTCGGACCGGAGCGCCGCCCTCGACGGGGATGGTGTAGAGGTCTCGGTTGCCGTCGTAATTGCCCACGAAGGCGATGGTCTTGCCGTCGGCGCTGAAGCGCGCGAACGTCTCCAGGCCCGGGGGGCTGGCGAGCGGCGAGGCCACGCCGCCGTCGCGCGGAGCAACCCAGAGGTCGTTCGCGTACGTGAAGACGATGTGCGTCTTGCTGACGTCGGGGAAGCGGAGCATGCCGCCGTGAGGGCGGACGTCAGCATGCGCGAGGCCCGAGGCGCCCAGGGCGAGGGCGAAGGAGATCGCGGCGCGTCGGGGGGAGCGGCAGGACATTCGTTCGTCTCCGAGGTCTGGTGGGGTGGCGCGCGCTGAAAGCGCGATCGGACGCCTCTTATACCGAATCGAGGCCGGGCGTTTCCGGCCGGGGCGCCGGGCCCGATCAGGGAAGACGTCGCACGTAGGCGGATCGGGCGGCGAATTCGCGGAATCCCGCCGAGGCGTACAGCCTCTTGGCGGGTGCGTTGCGTTGATCCACCGCGCAGGTGACCAGCCGTTCGGGGCGCGCCCGCCGGGCGAGGGTGTCGAGGCCGTGGCGCAGGAGCGCCGTGGCCACGCCCCGCCCGCGCAGCACGGGTGAGAGCCCGAGATAGACCAGTTCCACGTGTCCCTGGTCCGGGCAGGGGCTCAGGAGCAATGCCCCCTCCGGGGCGCCCTTGACTCGGACGATCCACCACAGGGCCGGGTCGAACGCCCCGGCGCCCCCGGTGGCCCGGTGGCTCTCGAACGTGTCTCGCGTCGTGCGCAGGGCGCATAGTTCGGGGCAGTCGAGGGTGTCGATGTACGACCGGTCGAGCGCCGCGATCAGGTCGTCCTCGTCGCCCGGCCGCCAGGTGGTCGCGTCGACCCCGGAAGGGAGTTCGAGCGGCGCCGGCGCCGACTGGCTCGCGGCGCGCTGCGACGGCAAGGACATTCGGAGGTACGCCAGGTCCGCCAGGCGTGCGAACCCGGCGAGTGTCAGCGATTCCGCGATGGTCGTCTCATCGGGCTCGAGAAGCGCCTGGCCGAGCCGCTCGCCCGCAGCGCCGCCCGCCGCGAGAACCACCTCCGACAATTCGGCGCATTCCGGGCCGGGCGCCGGCGTCGTCGTGAAAAACATTGCCGTACGCCCCGCTCCCGGCACGGCCAGTGCGACCTGGCGCACGGATCGGACAGCGGCGCCAGTGTCGCCCGAAACGCTCACCCACATGTTGGTCAGGTCGATGCGGTGCCTGCGCGCGGATTCGAGGAACAGCCGACCGGCGTCCGCCCGGGGCGGGTTCGCGCGGGCGACCAGGCGGGATGCCGCGGCGTCGAGCAGGGCGGCGTCGACCCGGAGGACCCTGAACGGGCTGGCGTTGACTGCGGGCACGCGCCCCATAGACTACCCGGCCCCGCGAGGCCCAACGCACGCTCGCGGCGGGCGCGCACACCCCATTGGAGACCGACGTGTCGAAGTGGATGGCTCAGGCAGGTCGGGCGCTCCGCGCCGGGTTGACGGCGGCGGCGCTCGTGGGCGCGGTCGCGTGCGTGTGGCGGGTCCCCGTGGC
>CAYVSR010000030.1:0-12169 GCA_964453125.1 uncultured Phycisphaeraceae bacterium
GCACCGCGGACGGCGCCGCGAACACCGCGATCGCCGCGACCAGCATCACCACCAGCGCGGGGCCGGTCGTCACGAAGCGGGAGTTGGTCACGCGGCGGCCTCCTGGCGCCCCGCGCGCGGGCGCGAGGCGGACGAACCTTATTCGGATTTCGAGCGGGGCCGGTTCACGGGAGCGGTGACAACTCCCGCCGCTCCCGGGGCCGGCTGCACGCCGACCTGCCTGGCGCCGACGCGCGCCACCCACGCCTCCGCCGCGGCCTTGATGTGCTCGCCCAGGTGGGCCATGGGCTCGGCGAAGCCCGGCTGCCAGCGGGTCAGCCCGAGCAGGTCCTGCAGCACCAGCACCTGGCCGTGCGGCGCCGGGCCGGCGCCGATGCCGATGAGCGGCACGCTCGTCTCCGCGACGATCCGCTCCGCCACCGCGTCGGGCACGGCCTCGACGAGCAGCATCACCGCGCCGGCGTCTTCGAGCGCTTTCGCGTCCGACACCACGCGGTCAGCCTCGGCCGGCGTGCGCCCAGCGCCGGCGTAGCCCCCGGTCAGTTTCGACGTCTGCGGCCTGCTGCCCACGTGCCCGCACACCGGGATGCCCGCGCGGGTCATCCGCGCCACCAACGGCGCGAACGAGGCGTCCGCCTCGATCTTGACCACGTCGGCCAGCCCGTCGGTCAGGTACCGCGCGCCGTTGCGCAGCGCGTCGTCGTCAGACGCCTGGTACGACATGAAGGGCATATCGCCCATGACCATGGCGTGCGCCGCGCCGCGCCGAACGCCCGCGGTGAGCGCCAGTGAGACGTCGAGGGGCATGTGAACGGTTGAGGGGAGCCCGAGGATCACCTCCGCCGCGGTGTCGCCGACGAGCAGCACGTGCACGCCCGCGGTGTCTAGCCAGCGGGCGGTGGTCGCGTCGTAGCAGGTGAGGCACGCGAACGGCTCGTTCCGGGCGGCCATGCGGCGCAGCGTCTTGAGCGTGACGGGACCGCGTGCGGGGACGCTCGGGGGGTCGGCGGGGGCGCTCACGCGGGCATTCTACGCGCGGGGCGCCGGCAAGGGGCGGGCGACGGCGCGGGCCACCCGAGCTGCAGCGCGGGTGGCGTCCGCCCGCACGCTGTGCTCCCACACACGCACCACGCGCCAGCCCGAGGCGCGCAGCGCCCGGTCGGCGCGCCGGTCGCGGGTCCGGTTCCGCGCGATCTTGGCGCGCCAGTAGGCCCGGTTCGTCGCGGGCATGCGGCAGTGCTCGGGGCACGCGTGCCAGAAGCACCCGTCCACGAACACCGCCACGCGGGCGCGCCGGAACACGAGGTCCGGGCTGCCCGGCAGCGTCGAGCGCGGGCCGCCGACCGCGCCGGGGCGCAACCCCAACGCGCGCAGCGCCCGGCCCAGCGCCACCTCGCACGAGGTCTCGCGGCTCTTGACCCTGCGCATCGTCTCCGACCGCTGCGATGGGGATCGGTCGTCCGCCATGGTCAGGAGATCAGCAGCAGGCGGCACGCCCCGCGCTCGTAGACGTAGTCGAACCGTCGGAATCTCAGCGGCGGGTCGGTCGTCCCCATGGGCGCCTCCAGCCGGAACTGGCTCGGCCCGATCGGTCGCACGAACATGCCCGGCGACATCTCGCCCATCGGGAACTGCTGCAGCAGCCGGATCACCTCCGCGCGATGCTCGAGCAGGAAGTCAACCGCCTCGTCCACCGGCAGCCCCTTGGCCTTGTACACCTCGTGCGTGCGGGCGCTGAGCACCTGCTCGCGCACCAGGTCACGCTCCTCGTCCTGCAGCGTCTTCCGCAGGTGAAACATCAGTTCGCGCGGGTTGCGGCAGACGAGCGTGATCGCGCCGTCCGCGTCGGTGTTGCGCAGCGCGTCGTCGGGGTCCGGGCCGGTGTACCCCGCGGGGTTGGAGGGATCAACGCCGGGCTTGGCGTCCGTCTCGAGCGCGACGCGCGGGCGCTCCACCTCCAGGCCGCCCTCCGCGCCCGGCAGCCCCTGCAGCCCACCCGTCGATCGCACCACGCGCCGTTCCGACTGACAGCCGGTGAGAGAAAGGGCCACAAGGCTCGCGAGCAGGACGGTGCGCACGCCTGAGCATACGGCGCGACCCCGCGCGTACGATCCGCCCATGCCCGACACCAACCCCCCGGCCGCCCGGCGCATCGCCCTCCGCGTCGTCACCCTGCCGCGCGACACGAATCCCTACGGCACGATCTTCGGCGGGGTCATCCTCGGGTACATCGACCAGGCCGGGTTCGTCGAGGCCCGGCGCCACGGCGCCCACCGGTGGGTGACCGCCTCGATGGACCGGGTGGACTTCACCGCGCCGGTGCGTCTGGGCGACATCGTCACCTTCTACACGCGGACGGAGCGTGCGGGAACCTCCAGCGTGACCGTCATGGTCGAGGTCGAGGCCGAGCGCTACCTCACCGGCGACGTCGTGCGGGTGACCGAGGCGACGATGACGCTCGTGGCGGTGAACGCGGCAGGCAAGCCCATCCCGTTCAATTCCGCCCCGACCGTGGGCGACCCCCAGGCGTGAGACGCGGGGGCTTGCACCGTCGTGTACGCTGGCGGTCCGATGGTGGACGCAAGCCTTGTCAGGGTGGAGACCTTCTCGCCGGCGCCCGGCGCGAGGAGCATCGCGCTGGGGCGCATCGAGTGCAACGTGATCGGCCAGCGGGAGACGCCGCCGATCCAGGCCGAACTCATCGCCGCCGCCGAGAAGTCGGGCGGGCGACTGATGGTCGACCTCGTCAACGTCACGATGCTGACCTCGGTCGGCATCGGCATGTTCGTGACGCTCCACGGCAAGTGCAAGGGCGAGAAGGGCAAGATGGCGCTGTACGGCCTCAAGCCGGACATCATCGAACTGCTCAAGCTCACGCGCCTCGACAAGCTGTTCCTGATCGTGAAGGACAAGGACGCCGCGGTGAAGGCGGTCGGATGATCGCCCGCTCGCGCATGGCGATGTGAGGCGGCGCGGGTGCAGCACGACACGCCGACCATCGCGGTGATGCTTTCGGGCGGGGGGCGCACGCTGCTCAACCTGCAGGAGAGGATTGACGCCGGCGCGCTCCGCGCCCGAGTGGGGCTTGTGATCGCTTCGCGCGAGTGCGCGGGGGCGGAGCGAGCCAGGGGCCGCGGGCTGAACACGGTGGTTCGCGCAGGCGACATCCCCGCGCCCGAACTGCAGCGCCTCGCAAATGAAGTCGGCGCGGGCTGGGTCGTGCTCGCCGGGTACCTCCGGCGCGTCAACATCCCGGCGCCGCTCGTCGGCAGGGTGATCAACATCCACCCGGCGCTGCTGCCCTCGTTCGGCGGCGCGGGCATGTACGGCGAACGCGTGCACGAGGCGGTTCTGGCCGCAGGCTGCAAGGTCTCCGGCTGCACCGCGCACCTCTGCGACGACCGCTACGACACGGGCCCCATCGTGATGCAGGCCTGCTGCCCGGTGCAGGACGGGGACACCACGGAAGCGCTCGCCGCGAGGGTTTTCTCGCTGGAGTGCGAGGTGTACCCGGTCGCCGTGGCGGCCCTGGTCGAGGGTCGCGTGCGCGTGTCGCCCGACGGGCGGCGCGCTACCGTTCTGACGACATGAGAACGGCGTGGATCGGCTGTGCGGCGGCGCTGGCGGGCACAACGGCGTTCGCACCGATGTCGGGCGGCGCCCGCGCCGAGCCGGGACCCCCCACGGTGACGGTTCAGGACCCGGCGCGCGAGGCGCGGCTGAGCGCGCTGCGGCGCGAGGCCGACGCCGCCCTGCAACGCAAAGACTACGAGCGCGCCCGCGAGGCGCTGGTCCGCCTGATCGAGGAGACCCCGGAGTCGGACGCGAAGAGCCCCGCGCTGCGCTACAACCTCGCGTGCGTGCGGGCGCGCCTGGGCCAGCGCGAGGAGGCCATCGCCGATCTCGAGGGCGCCATCTCGCTCGGGTTCGTGGACTTCCACCACCTCGAGCGAGATCCCGATCTCGCGCCCCTTCGCGACAGCGCCGGGTACGCCCTGATCCTCGCCGGATGGACGGACCTGCTCGACGCCCGCGCCGAGGCGGATATGGAGTCGGCGCGCGAGGCGCTCGGGCCGCAGTACCGGTACTCGCGCATCGACGCCCTCCGGCTCAACGTCGCGTCCTGCTTCGACGAGCGTTCCACGCTGGAGGCGATCGCCGAGGTCGAGAAAGTCGCGAGCTGGGCGGCGGAGAGCCTCTTCGGCCCCGACGAAGCCGCCGAAACCTCCGGCGCACGCGCGCGCCCGCGCCCGGCGCACTGGGTCACCCTCATCCTGCCCACGCCCGCCCACTTCGTGCGCTTCGTCCCGGCGCAAGGAGTGGGGGGGATCTACGACTTCGACCGGCGCCTCCTCGTCTCGCAAGAACTGGGCGCGAGCCTGCGCCACGAGTTCCTGCACGTGCTGCACCACCGGCGCATGATCCGCCTCGGGCAGTCGCACGCATGGTGGGTGCAGGAAGGTCTCGGCTCGCTGGTCGAGGACCTCGCCTCCACCCGTGAGGGCGGCGCGGTCATGCCCGTGCCGTCGTGGCGCACGAACATCGCCAAGCGCCTCGGCGCCCGCTCGGCGCTCACGCCATGGAAGGACCTCTTCGCGATGCCGCAGGAGCGCTTCGTCGGCGCCCGCCCGATCGCCAACTACTCGCAAACCCGCGCCATCTTCCTTTTCCTCAGCGACCGGGGCTTGCTCCGCGAGTGGATGCGCGCGTATGAGGAATCCTTCAACGAGGACGCCACCGGCCTCCTCGCCATGGAGCGGTGCGCGGGGAAGCCCGCACAGGAGACGGAGCGAGAGTTCCGGGCTTGGCTCGCGGCGCTGCCCACCGTCGCCGAAGAACTCCGCCCGGGCATGCCCAGCCTCGGCGCCGTCGTCGGACAGGGGACGGGCGAAGGGCCTGTGGTGGAGGAGGCTCCCGCCCGTGCCGACGCCCCGGGCGCCGAGCGCCTGCGCCGCCGGGACATCATCACGGCGGTGGGGGGTGAGGCCACCCGGACGATGGAGGACGTCGTCCGGGTTCTCGCGGAGCGTGCGGTGGGCGATTCGGTGGTGGTGAGCGTTCGGCGGGGGACCAGACGACTGGAGATTCCCGTGACGCTTCGGGCGGTGGAGCGGGAAGCGCCGTAAGGTTCCCCTCCCCCCCGGCCGATCGCGCGCCCCGCTCGCGAGCCGTGGGGCGGGCCCTCCCGGACGCCGGGGTTGGCAAGGGGCCCGGGAGCGATGAAGATGCCCGTCGGCGCCGCCGGACGGGCCGTGCACGCGAGGAGGCCGGATGCGGATCGACGTCACAGGCAAGCACGTGGACCTGACCCCGGCGATGGTCTCGTACGCGCAGACGAAGTGCGAGAAGATCACGAAGTTCTTCGACGGGTTGCAGCAGATCCGCTGCGTGCTGGACAAGGCCACGACGGCTCACCACGCGGAGTACATGGTCGAGGTGATCGCGGACGTCGTGGGCCACGAGGACTTCGTGGCGAAAGAGCAGGGGCACGACATCTACGCGTGCATCGACACCGCGGTCGACAAGGTCTCGCGCCGACTCCGCGATCACAAGGAACGGCTGAGGGAGAAGCGGTGACCGGCGAGCGGGCGCCAGCCCAGTCATCGGGCCGATGCGCGCGCCGCGCGAGGGGCGGTGCGCCGTGCGCCTGAGCGACATCGTCGTGCCCGGCGCCGTGCAACCGAACCTCGCCTCCAACCAGCGGGACGAGGTGATCAGGGAACTCATCGACCTGCTGATCTCGTCGGGCGCGGCGCCCGCGAAGTGGCGGGACACGCTGGTCTCCTCCGTGCTCGAGCGCGAGCGGCGCGGCTCGACCGGCTTCGGCAAGGGTGTCGCCGTGCCCCACGTGAAGCACCCCGACGCCCAGCAGGTCAGCGTCGCGGTGGGTCTCTCGCAGTCCGGCATCGACTTCAACTCGCTGGACAAGGCGCCGGTCTACAGCGTGTTCCTGCTGCTCAGCCCGGCGGACAAACCCGAGGAGCACCTCAAGGCGATGGAGGTGATCTTCAAGAACCTGTCGTACGACACCTTCCGGCGCGTGCTCCGCCAGGCGGACACCCGCGAGAAGGCCCTCGAAGCCCTCCACGACGCGGACACCCAGCGCCCGCACGCGTGACCCGACCGATCACTCGCCCCCCGCCTGTGGCGCGGGGCGCCCAACGAGGAATCAGGCCATCCACATGGCGGCAGGTCGAGCGTCCGGCTCCGTGACCATCATGAACGAACTGGGGCTGCACGCGCGCCCCGCGATGGCCTTCGTGGACGCCGCGGTCTCGTGCAAGTGCTCGGTTACGCTCAAACGCGCCGACCAGTCGGTGGACGGCAAGTCCATCATGCAGGTGCTGATGCTCGCGGCGACCAAGGGCACGACCATCGAGATCATCACCGAGGGCGACGACGCGGACGCGTCACTCGCCCGGCTGGTGGCGCTGGTGAAGAACAAGTTCGGCGAGGACTGACGCGATCAGACCGCGACCGGCTGCTGGCTCGAGTCCAGTTCCTTCGCGTCCACCCGCTCGATGCTCGCGCCCAGCGCGGCGAGACGCGTCTCCATCCGCTCGTAGCCCCGGTCGAGGTGGTACACGCGGTGCACGACCGTCGTGCCCTCTGCGGCGAGGCCGGCGAGCACCAGGCACGCCGAGGCGCGCAGGTCGCTGGCCATCACCGGGGCGCCCACGAGGCGCTGGGCGCCGCTGACCACCACCGTGGGCCCCTGGCGGAAGATCTGGGCGCCCATCCGCGACAGTTCCGCGACGTGCAGGAAGCGTTCGGGGAAGACCTTCTCCGTGATGACGCTGTTGCCCTCCGCAAGGCACAGCAGGGCCATCAGCTGCGCCTGGAGGTCGGTCGGAAACCCGGGGTGGGGCTGCGTGGTGACCTGGATCGACCGCAGCCGGCGCGCCCCGCCCGGCGGCACGGAGACCTCGCAGCGCGCCCGCAGCGGGTCGCGAGATTCCAGCGTCGAGACGTGCACGCCCATCTCCTCGAGGCGGTCGGTGCAGGCCATCAGCGCATCAAGCGGGCAGTTGTCGAGCGTGAGGCGCCCGCCGGTGATCGCCGCGGCGCACATGTACGTTCCAGCCTCGATGCGGTCGGCCATCACGGTGTGCTCGGCGCCGTGGAGTTCGTCCACGCCCTCGATGGTGATCCGGGGCGTGCCCGCGCCGGTGATCTTCGCGCCCATCGCGATGAGCAGCGCCGCCAGGTCCGCGACCTCGGGCTCGCACGCCGCGCCCTCGATGATCGTGCGCCCCGAGGCGAGCGTCGCGGCGGACATGACGTTGGCGGTGCCAAGCACGGTGGAGCCGAAGGGACCCGAGAGGAAGATCGTGGCGCCGCGGAGACGCCGGCGCCCGCCCGAGGCTCGAGGAGCGCGGGCGACAATGTCGCCGGCGTCGAGCGTCATCTCGGCGCCCAGCGCCGCCAGGCCGCGCAGGTGCAGGTCGACCGGCCGCTGCCCGATGGCGCATCCGCCGGGCATCGAGATCCGCGCCTCGCCCCGGCGCGCGAGCAGCGGCCCGAGGGCCGAGATGCTGGCGCGCATGGTGCGCACGATGTCGTAGCGCGCGTGGCTCGCGCGCTCGTCGGTGGTGTGCAGCGTAAGGTCGGCCGGCCCCTCGCCGTGCAGCAGGTCCTCGCCGGACTCGACGCCCAGCTCCGTCAGCAGTCGCTGCATGTTGGCGATGTCGGCCAGTCGCGGCACGGCGCGGAGGCGCACCGGCTCGGTCGTCAGCAGCGCCGCCGTCATGATCGGCAGGGCGGCGTTCTTCGAGCCGTTGATCGTGAGCCGGCCCGACAGCGGGCGGCCCCCTTCGATGACGAATGCGTCCATGCCTCGCGACCCTCCGTGGGAGCCTGTTCGAACCGTCGGCGCGCGGGCGCGCGGCCGCGACGTTCTATCGGAGATCGGGCTCGCGAGACCGCAGCGGCGCCGGCGCAAGATTGTCGCGCGCGTCCCGGCCCGGGACAACGCGCCGCGCCGAATTCTTCGCGTGAGCGGGCCCTACTTCGGCGCGACGGCCGGAACGGGCGCGCCCGCCGAGCGCTCCACCGGCAACCCGGCGCGCTTCCAGGCGTCGAACCCCTCCTCGAACAGGCGCACGTCGTCGTAGTCCGCGATCAGCAGGCGCTTGGCCACCGCCATGCCCGACGCCGAGCCCCGGTTCTGGTCGTACACGATGATCATCTTGTAGCGGTCCAGGTCCGGGTCCTTCTCCTTCGGGTCGATCTCCGGCAGCCGGATGTTCCGAGCGCCCGGCAGGTGCCCCGCGGCGAACGCGTCGGCGGTCCGCACGTCGAGCAGCAGCGTGCTGGGGGCGCTCGAGCCCGCCGCAACCTCGCCCTTCTGGACGATCTTGGCCACGTCGGAGACTTCGAGCGCGTCGCGGAGCACGTCCTTGTCGCTGATCTTGGTGCACCCCACCACGCCGAGGCAGACCGCCGCCGACGCGGCCGCCGCGAGCATCCGAACGGAAGACGAACGAACGACTGGAAGCAACGTGGGAGTATGCATGGCCATACCATATCGGAACCCGCGGGAGTCGCGGGCGTCTGAAGCGTTCACCCGCCTTGTTACGCGGGAGGCCGCACCGCTCCCTGTCACATCCCATGAGCCGGACGGAGCCAAACCTCTTGGGTCTCGCTGCGGCGGCGCTGCTCTGCGCCGGCGGTGCGGCCGCGACTCACGCCCAGTCGCAAGACGAGCCCGCGCTGGTCACCATGTCGGCGTCGGTTGTTTCGGGCAACGGCTCGCTCGTACCCGGCGGCCAAGGGCTCCTCGCCGTTCGGTTCGTGATGGCCGACCAGTGGCACATCTACTGGCGCAACCCGGGTGAATCCGGCGCCGCGACAAAAATCACGCTGGATCTCCCCGAGGGCCTGACCGCGGGCTCGCCGATCTGGCCCGCCCCGCAGCGCTACATCACGCCCGGCGATGTCCTGGACTACGTCCATTCCGGTGAGGCCACCTTCCTCATCCCCTTCACGATCGCCGAAGACGCGAGAGTTGGAACGCCGATGCGCGTCGGCATCCACGCCGACTGGTTCGTGTGCAACGAGGACAAGTGCCTCATCGGCGCGGGGGACTTCGAATGGCCACTGACGGTCCTTGATCCGACATCCATGCAGTGCACCGTTCCGCCGCCGAATGTCCTCTGGGGCCAATTGCCCAAGACTGCTCCGCCTTCGGACCTCGCGGTTGCCTGGCGCGGCGCCAAACTCGCGATCCGCGTCCCCGACGCCGCCTCTCTCACCTTCTTCGAAGACTCCCCCTCCGACACGATGCCCCGCGCCGTGAACCCGCTGCGCGACGGCGCCGCCGAGGGCGAGCGGCTCATCCTCGAGTTCGCTCCCGAAACCGTCGCGCCGGGGCGCGTGGTCACGGGCGTGCTCACCGTGAAGCGCAAGGACGGCGCGGTCACCCACCACGAGATCAGCATCCCAGTCTCAGGCAGCGCCATCGGGACTGATAACCCGCAGGCGACCCCAAAAACGTCCGATAGCAAGTAACTCATTCGAGGCCCGCCCGGCGCGTGCCGGACGGGCCCGGTTCACAGAAGCGCCGCACTCTCCCGCGGCGCGACACGGAGAAGCAGATGAACAGCAAGTCCCGTTGGTTCGGTCTCGGCCTCGGCGCCATCGTCCTCACCGCCTCGACGGCGATCGTCTCGGCCGGCGACGAGCACAAAGACCACAAGCACAAAGACGGCTCGACGCACAAGGACACGAAGGCCGCCGCCGCCGCGACCATCGGTCAGCCGGCGCCCGACTTCACCCTCACGGACACCGACGGCAAGGCCCACAAGCTGAGCGACCTCAAGGGTCAGATCGTCGTCCTCGAGTGGTTCAACCCCGGCTGCCCCGTTGTGAAGACGCACTACACCGCCAACACCATGAAGGACACCATGGAGTCCTTCAAGGGCCAGAAGGTCACCTGGCTGGCGATCAACTCCGGCGCGCCCGGCAAGGAAGGCGCCGGTCTCGAGGCCAACAAGACGGCCAAGGCCGACTGGAAGATGGCGTACCCCGTCCTCCTCGACGAGGCCGGCACGGTCGGCAAGTCGTTCGGCGCCAAGACCACGCCCCACATGTTCGTCATCGACGCCAAGGGCGCCCTCGTGTACGCCGGCGCCATCGACGACGGCTCGCCCAGCGCCCCCGGCAAGACCAACTACGTCAAGCAGGCCGTCGGCGAACTCCTCAAGGGTGAGACGGTCAGCACCTCGTCGACCAAGCCCTACGGCTGCTCGGTGAAGTACGGCTCCTAAGGCTGAATCTGCGGTCCAGTGAACCGAGGCCCGGGTCGCCCTGCGATCCGGGCCTTTCTCATGCGCGAGGCGCCGACGCGCGCGCCACTATGATCGGGCGCGCATGCCGGACCCGTTCGACACGCTCGGCCTCCCCGCCCGCTTTGACCTGACCCGCGAGCAGGTGCGCGCCGCGTGGCGCGCCCGCAGCGGCGCGACGCACCCCGACGCCGCTCCCGGTGTCGCTCAAGACGCGAGCACGCGCTCGACCGCCAATCTCAACGACGCGATGCGCACGCTCGAAGACCCCGAGAAACGAGCCGACGCCCTCCTCGTTCGCCTCGGCGGCCCGACGCGCGAGCAGGAAAAGAGCCTGCCCCCGACCCTCCTCGCCGAGATGCTCGACGCCCGCGAGGCGCTGGAGGACGCGAGGGCAGGCGGCGCGCAGGGCGGCCTTGAGAGCGCACGCGACTGGGCGATGCAGCGGCGCGATGCGCACATCGCCCGGGCAGCGACGCTGCTCGGCGCGCTCTCCCCCGGCGCGCCACCCCACGCCCTCCGCGAGGCGCGCATCGAACTCAACGCGTGGCGCTACATCGAACGCATGCTCGAGCAGATCGACGAGGTGACCACGTGAGCGGGACACGCCAGGTCGGCGCAGGTGCACCGCACGATCGGGCCGGCGCGGGGCCCGTGCGCGTGCTCTTCGTGTGCCTGGGCAACATCTGCCGCTCGCCCGCGGCGGAGGGCGCGTTCCGGCGCATCGTCGACCGCGCCGGCCTCGCGGGGTTTGTCGAGATCGACTCCGCCGGCACCGGCGCGTGGCACGTCGGCCAGCCGCCGGACCGGCGCACGCAGGCGTCCGCGCTCCGCAAGGGCGTGGACCTCAGCGCCCAGCGCGCCCGCCAGGTCCGTCGCGCCGATCTTCTGGGCGACGAGGCCTTCGACCTTGTGGTCGCGATGGACTCCTCGAACTTCGAGCATCTCCGCGAGATCGCGGGCGCGCACGGCGCGGATCGGCTGCGCCTGCTGCTGCGCGATTACGCCCCCGACGCCGGGCGCACCGACGTGCCCGACCCCTACCACGCCGGCCCCGGCGACACCGAGGGGTTCGACCTCGTCTTCGACCTCGTCGAGCGCGGCTGCGAGGGGCTGCTTCTCGAAGTGCAACGCATGCTGGCTGCGCGGCGATGAACGGGGGCGCGCCCGACGTCATCGGCGCTCCATCGATCGAGCGGGCGTTGTCCGAGGCGCTCGGCGCTCAAGTTCGCTCGATGCGTCCTCTCGCCGGCGGATGCGTGGGCGACGTGCGACTGGTTTCGCTCGAGGGCGGCCGGCGCGTCGTCGCCAAGATCGCCGGCGCCGCCGGCGAAGGCGCGCTGGCGTGCGAGGCGTACATGCTCCGCTGGCTCGCGCAGCGCACGCGGCTGCCCGTGCCCGGCGTGCTCGCCGAGCGCCCGGGGCTGCTGGTTCTCGAGTTCGTCGAGAACGACGGCGCGATGAGCGATTCGGTCGAGCGCCACGCCGCGGACCTGCTCGCCGATCTCCACGACCTGACGCCTCGCGGAGCGACGCTGCCCGGCGACGCCGTCCTGCCACCAGCCGCGCGATTCGGCTTCGAGCGTGACACCGTCATCGGCGGGCTCCGCCAGCCCAACGACTGGGGCGATTCCTGGGTCGATTTCTTCGCCTCGCACCGTCTGCTGCACACGGGCGCCGAGTGTGTCCGTGCTCGCCGCTTCGACGCGGCCCTCATGACCCGCCTCGAGCGCTTCTGCGCCCGCCTCGGCGACGCCATCGCCGAACCCGCGCTGCCCTCGCTCGTCCACGGCGACGTCTGGTCGGGCAACGTGCTCGCCCGCGCCGGGCGCGTCGGCGCCCTCATCGACCCGGCGATTCACTTCGCGCACGCCGAGGTCGAC
>CAYVSR010000031.1:0-3438 GCA_964453125.1 uncultured Phycisphaeraceae bacterium
CGGCGGCGGCGGTGGTCGCGGCGGCTTCGGTGGCGGCGGCGGTGGTGGTGGCCGCGGCGGCTACGGCGGTGGCGGTGGGGGCGGCTACGGCGGCTCCCGCGGTGGTGGTGGGGGCGGCGGCGGCGGGCGCTGGTAATCCGTGCGCGCTGGGGCACGAAGCGCCGGCGCAATCGTCACGCGACGAGACGCTCGAACAGCGAGACTCGTGAGCCACGGTCGCCTGAGCAACGGGCCGTCAGGCGACGACACCTTCAAGCAACGATCATCCAACGCCCTCGGCCCCGCGCCGGGGGCGGTTTGTTTCTTGGAGGAGAATGAAAGAACGAGATAGCGCGCTCGAGCCCGCTTGTGCGCACTGAAGCTCGCGCGAGCGCATCTGGGCCAGTCGTAGCGCACTTGGACCCCCCGTAGCGCGCGTGGGCCCGCCGTAGCGCGATTGAACTCGCCTCAGGGCGCTTGAGCCCGCTTCAGCGGGCTCGCGGCGCCTCGCCGCTGATAGGCCAGGCCTTCAGGCCTGGTGGAATGGGCTACTCGCTCTTCATTCTGCTTGGTTCGGTTCAGCCCGTTCACGGGCTTCCCCCCTTCGAGAAGCCCGTGAACGGGCTCCGAGGCGCCGCAACGCTTCAACCACCAGCGCTGAAGCGCTGGCCTATCAGCCGCTGCGCGGGAAGCCCGCTGAAGCGGGCATGGAGACGTGGCCGCACTCTGGGCAGACACCGACCGTTATTCCGCCGAGGTCGTAGCCGCAGTGGAGACAGCGGCCCGCGCGGCGGCGGCGGGCACGACGGACAAACCCAGGTCCGCCAACGAGCGCGAGCGGGATCCAACCATAGAGCAGAGAGCACGCGAGCAGCCCGGTCGGTTCCGGAACAACTGCGAGATAGAGCGGCGTCCCGCTCGGATGAATCCACAGACACGGTCCTCGCCACCACTCGGTGGTTTGCTGTCGGGGGTTGAATTGGCCGGCATTGCCCTTCAGCACACTCGAAAAGCAGCGCCACGGCCAGCCATAAGCGTAGACAAGGATGATGTATTTGGTCGTGGGAGACGATTTCACGAGACGGCGACGAACGAAACCATCGCTCCACAACACGGACCGTGGCCTTGGCAATGTCTTGTCGGAGACCGAGTCTTGGTCTGCGGCCCAACTGAACGTGCGACCGAAGCCGCGTGAGATTGCCCAGTAGCGTTGCTTGCTTGGGTCAATAGCCTCTTCGTATGGACGATTGGGCGGCGTGCGGTATGACCAACACTGGATCCCCCACGCCACGCACGCGCTGATCACCACGCCGCCCAGCAGCCATGCAGCGATGAAGAGGCCAGCCCTCGCGATCATTCGCCGACGGGATCGCCTCTGCGCCACGGGCATGGCGAGATGGTACGGAGCCGCGCGAGCCCGCCTCTTTGAGCCCGCTTCAGCGGGCTTGCGGCGCTTCGCCGCTGATGGGCCAGCGCTTCAGCGCTGGTGACAGCTTCCCGATCAGGCCTCGCGTTCAAACGCCGTTGCTCCGGTCGCTCCCGCTCCCGGCTCTGCCGATCCGGACCCGTCGCGCCTGGCTCCGAAGATCCGGCCCTGGTTGGCCCCAATTCCCCGTAAATCTGAAACCCCTACGAAACCGCGCGGTACGATGCCTCGGTCGGGATTTGGTCGTGCCTCGCTTCGCACCTTCGGAAATCCACTCATGACGCTGTCGCCCCGTCGTCTTCTTTCTCTCGCTCTGCTGGCCGCCGCCTTCTTCGGCGCGATCGCGGGGCTCGCCCGCGCCGACGAGGGCATGTGGCTCCTCAACCGCCCGCCGCTGGCCATGCTCAAGGAGAAGTACGGCTTCGAGCCCGACGCCAAGTGGCTCGAGCACGCCCAGAAGTCCGCCGTGCGCATGGGCGCGTCCGCGGCGTTCGTCTCGGCCGACGGCCTGATCATGACGAACCACCACGTCGGCTCCGGCGCGATCTCCAAACTGAGCACCAAGGAGCGCGACCTCCTGAAGACCGGCTTCTACGCCAAGACCCGCGCCGAAGAACTCAAGTGCGCCGACACCGAGGTCTCCGTCCTCTGGACGATCGAGGACGTCAGCGCCAAGATCAACGCCGCCGCGATGGACGCCAAGACGCCCGCCGCCGCCAACGACGCGCGGCGCAAGGCGATGACCGCGCTGGAGCAGGAGCAGGAGAAGGCGACGGGCCTCAAGTGCTCCGTCGTCTCGCTCTACAACGGCGCCCGCTACCACCTCTATTCCTACAAGCGCTTCACCGATGTCCGCCTCGTCATGGCCCCCGAAGAACAGGCCGCCTTCTTCGGCGGCGACACCGACAACTTCGAGTTCCCCCGCTTCGATCTGGACATGACCTTCTTCCGGGCGTACGAGAACGACCAGCCCGCCAGGCCCGAGCACTTCTACAAGTGGAGCGTCGCCGGCGCCAAGGAGAACGAGCCGGTGTTCGTCGTCGGCCACCCCGGCTCGACGCGCCGCCTCTACACCGTCGATCACCTCCGCTTCCTGCGCGATGTCGCCTTCCCCCTCGGCCTCGAGCGCCTCTGGCGGCGTGAGGTCCAGCTCCAGACGTTCGGCGCCCGCAGCGACGAGAACTTCCGCATCTCGAACGGCGACCGGCGCGGCGTCGAGAACAGCCGCAAGCGCAACACCGGCCAGCTCGCCGGCGTCCTCGACCCCGCCGTCTTCAAGAAGAAGGCCGACGCTGAGAAGGCCCTCCGCGCCAAGATCGACGCCAACCCCGAGTGGAAGGCCAAGTACGCCGACGGCTGGGACACCATCTCCGGCGCGTACAAGAAGTACCGCGAGTTCTACGAGCGCCAGTCCGTCCTCGGCGGCGCCGGCGGCGGGTCCTCGCTCTTCTCCACCGCGGGCACGATCGTCCGCCTCGCCGACGAACTCCCCAAGCCCAGCGCCGATCGCCTGCGCGAGTACCGCGACACCGCGCTGGACTCCGTCTACCGCCGCCTCTACTCCCCCGCGCCCATCTACGACGCGCTCGAGGTCATGCGCCTCGAGAGCGGCCTCTCGCTGCTCGCCGAGAAGTTCGGCGCGGAGGACCCGACCGTCGTGCTCGCGCTCAACGGCAAGAGCCCGCGCGCCCGCGCCGAGGAACTCGTCAAGGGCTGCCGCCTCAAGGACGTCGCCGAGCGCAAGCGCCTTGTCGAAGGCGGGAAGGACGCCGTCGGCTCCTCCGACGACCCGATGATCGCCCTGGCCAAGGCCCTCGACCCCGAGTCGCGCTCGCTCCGCAAGCGCAGCGAGGACGAGATCGACGCCGTCGAGCGAGACGCGTACGCCAAGGTCGCCGCGGCGAACTTCATCGTCCACGGCGAGGACATGTACCCCGACGCCACCGGCACCCTCCGCCTCGCCATCGGCACGGTCAAGGGCTACGAGAGCGGCGGCCAGAAGGTCCCCGCGTTCACCACCATCGGCGGCACGT
>CAYVSR010000031.1:3448-7591 GCA_964453125.1 uncultured Phycisphaeraceae bacterium
GCAAGGGCCAGAAGGACGTCTGGCTCCCCGACTCCTGGCTCAAGGCCAAGGACAAGCTCGACCTCTCCATCCCCTACAACTTCGTCTGCACCAACGACATCATCGGCGGCAACAGCGGCTCGCCGGTGATCAACAAGGCCGGCGAGATCGTCGGCCTCATCTTCGACGGCAACCTCGAGTCGCTGGCGACCGACATCGTGTTCGACGACAACCTCTGCCGCGCCGTCGCGGTGGACAGCCGCGCGATCATCGAGTGCCTGCGCAAGGTGTACGACGCGGGTCCGCTTGCCGACGAACTCCAGGGCAAGGCGGTCGCGGCGAAGTGAGGCCGACACCCGGCGCGCCACGGTTGTCTCTCGCGGCCGCGATACGCGCGCCGCTGGCCTGCGCGTGCGCACTCGCGCCGTTCACGCTCGTCGGCTGCGCTGGCAGCGAGCGCGTCCTGTATTCCCTCGACGACGGCGTCGCCGAAAGAACCCTCGCCATCGACCCGGCCGAGGCGACCATCTGGCTCAACACCTTCCCCGTCCAGCCCGGGGGCGAGGTCGTCGAGCGGGCGCTTGTCGCCTTCGGCAGGCCCGGCGGCCCGTCCGCGCTCGACGCCATGGCGGCGACGGTCCTGCTCTACGAAGACCCCGACGGCGGTTCGCCGCAGAACGCGACGCTCTTGCGCCGGGCGGACATCGCCATCGAGGGCGCCAACACCACGCGACTCCTCGCGGTGGAGTTCGAGCCCGCGACGGTTCGCGGCCACCTGGTCGTGGGCGTGCTCTTCCCCAACACGGGCAGGGTGCAGAAGGGCGTCGGCGCGGTCGATCTGACCGATCCGACCTATCCCGGTCGCTCCTGGTCGGGGTGGGCCGTGACGATCGACCCCGCGCGCCTGGGCGACATCCCGCCGGACCAGTTCAAACCGCTCGAGGGCTACGGCTTGGCGGGCAACGCCATCGTCCGGGCAGAAGCAACCGGCGCGACCGCTCGCTGAATCAAGTTCGGTCCGACGCCGCCATCGACACCGCGCCGCGCGTTCGTGGCCCGCGATTGGGGCGATCCAAGGCGACGGCGCTCGCGCGACCGGTCCCCCCAATTCAAGACGACAACGACCGCGATTCGAGCGAGCGGTCTGGACCCGGAGCCATCCAAACCCCCTGAATTTCGGGCCGCCGACGATTCAGCGGCACGCGGTGGGAGATTGCTTGGGAGTCATCGGCAACGCTCCGCGCCAAGGTCGCGTCTGGGGCGCCGACGCGAGGGGAGAGGCGTCCGGCCCCGAGCGATCTCGCGACCCGGGGTCGCGCGCGGAGCGTCCGCCGAGCGGGCCCGATAATGAGTGTGGCGATGTTCGGCGCGATCAACTCGATGGATGCCGCGAACAACTGCGGCGCCTCGCAAGACCCGCACCAGCGCGGCCTGCCCGCACCCGACGCCGGCGCATCCCGCCCGACCGCCAACGACGCCGCCGCGCACGCCGCGCTGCTCGACGCGAACCTGGCCCGCGTCCGAGGGGAGCGTCTGGGCCCCCAGATCCAGAACTATTCTAGGAAATGGCCACTGGAAGCGAATGGCGAAGTGCGTATTCCTGTTGACTGAGGAGCGTGGCGCCGGATACTGGGATTGCGCCGGGAGCAACGCCGTCGCCCGGGGGAAGGGAAACAAGGCACGTCAGATCGCGTGGGCGCCGGGAGGCGCGCTCGTGGTGTTTCTGTGTGGACCGTCGCGGGCCTGTGCACTCGCCCCGGCGCGTTCGGAAGGATCGTGGAGTCCGATCTCATCCAAATGGAGCGAGAAGCAATGAAGAGCATGATGGAGTTGGGTCGCGCTTTCGCGATCGTGGTCGCCACCTGCGTCGCGGGACAGGCGGCCAGCGCTGCCGACGCGGTGACACGATGGAACCAGTACACGATGGAGGCCGTGCGGGTGAACGGGGGGTTCCCCGGCCAGACGTCGCGGGCTTACGGCATGATGAGCGCGGCGGTGTACGACGCGGTGAACGCGATCGACCAGGGGCACCAGGTGTTCAAGGTCGACGCTCGGAACCTCGCGCTGCTGTCGGACTCGAAGGAGGCCGCGGCGACCGAGGCGGCGTACCAGGTGCTGAGCCACCTGTTCCCTGCGCAGCAAGCGTATTTCGACGCCCGGCGCGCGGACGAGTTGGCGCTCCTTGGCGGGCAGAGCGCGCAGTCGGTCGCGAACGGCGTCTCCATCGGGCAGTACGTGGGGCAGCAGCTCGTCTCGCTGCGGCTCAACGACGGCTCCGCGAACGGCGAGGAGCCGAACTACCAGGGCGGCACGAATCCCGGTGAGTGGCGCCCGACCGGCCCCGGCTTCATCGGTGGTGTGGGTGTGCACTGGGGCGAGGTGACCCCGTGGACGATGACGAGCGGTAGCCAGTTCCGCCCGCCGCCGCCCCCGAGCCTGACGAGTCAGGAGTACACGGACGCATTCAACGAGGTGAAGGACTACGGTCGCGCCACGGGCTCGCTGCGCACGCAGGACCAGACGGACATCGCGATCTTCTGGGCGAACGATCGGAACGGGACGTACAAGCCCATGGGGCAGTACACGGACGCCGCGCGCGTGGTGTGTGAGCAGCAGGGGCAGACCCTCGTCGAGAACGCCCGCCTCTTCGCGCTGGTCAACGTCGCGCAGGCGGACGCGGGCATCGGCGTGTGGGAGGCCAAGTACTTCTACGACCTCTGGCGCCCCAAGACGGCGATCACCGACCCGACGGGCGACGGCAACGCGAACACGCTCGAGGAGGCCGGCTGGACACCGCTCGCGGATGCGCTTCCCGCGCCGATGACTCCGCCGTTCCCCGCGTACGTCTCGGGTCACGCCACCTTCGGCGCCGCGGCGATGTGGATGGCGGCGCTGCTCATGGGCAACAACCAGGAGTTCGACCTGGCGACGGACGAGAACGGCCAGATCCGTCACTTCACCTCGTTCCAGCAGGCGATCACCGAGAACACGGACTCGCGCGTGTGGCTCGGCGTGCACTGGCGGTTTGACCAGACGTACGGCGAGGCGATGGGCAAGGAGATCGCGGAGTACATCTTCGCGAACTTCTTCCAGCCCGTGCCGTCGCCGTCGGCGCTGACGATGATCCCCATCGGCGCGGCGTGCCTCGGCTGGCGCCGCCGGCGCTGACCGACCAACCGTTCGAGTCAAGCGAGGCTATTCTTCGCGCCGGCCGCCGCCCCTTCAGCGACCGGCGCCTTTCTTTTGGGCGCACGCGCGCACATACTGGCGGCGCAAAGGAGGCTGGCATGGCGACCGCACGATCGGCCACGAAGAAGAACTCACCGAGGGTGACGAAGCGCGCGCTCACCGTGCTGGCCCGCACGCCCTCCAAGGGCAAGCAGGGTGTGCGCGTGAACGCGGCGCGCTATGGGGCGATGCGACGTGCGCTGCTGGCGACAATCCCGCGAAACTCAAGGGGCGTGGCGTTCGCCGAGCTGCCCGATCTCGTGCGCCCCCGCCTCCCCGCCGATTGGACGGGCAGCGTCATGTGGCACGTCACCACGGTGAAACTCGACATGGAGACCAGGGGCGAGATCGAGCGCGTCCCCGGCGCGACGCCCCAGCGCCTGCGCCGCCGTTGACGCGGGCGCGCTACTTCGACGGATCGAGCAGCAGGCGAATCTTCGCCGGCGAGGCGCCGTGCTCGTCGAACAGCGTCACCTCGTTCGCGCCCGACGCCTTCAGCCACGCGCCCGGCAGGCGCACACGCTTCTGGCCCGGCACGCTCTTGCCGCTCTCCGTCGCCACGAAGTAGCGGCAGAGGTTCCGGCCGTTCAGGAACGCGTGCCCCTTGGTCATGCCCGCGAGGTCGAGGAAGAGCGACGGGCCGGAAGCCTCAAACGTGGTGCGCCACCACGCGGGCGCGCCGGCGATCGCCGCCTTGCCGGGAGCGCCGAACGACTTGGCCGGCGGGACCTCCCACTTCGCGAACGCCCACGCGCCCTTGGGCGCCAGCGGCCCCTCGATCTCCAGGAACTTCAGCCCGGTGCGCATGGCCTTCGCGGCGTCCTCGGCCGAGCCCGCGCCGCCGTGATCGGTGAGGAAGGCGAGCGCGATCGTGTTCTTGCCGTTCTTGAGCGCCTCGTCGGTCAGGATGATCCGCGGCCGGTCCGAGTGGTCGAG
>CAYVSR010000031.1:7601-9225 GCA_964453125.1 uncultured Phycisphaeraceae bacterium
GCCGTTGACCACGAGCAGCGCCGGGGCGCCGAAGTCCTCGACGCACACCGCGATCGCCGTCTTGCGCCGGCGCTGGAAGGTCCACGTCAGCCGGCCCGGGTCCGTGCGGTCGGTCTCCCGCACGCCCATCAGGGGCGATCGGTACTCGAGCGGCGAGAGGGGCGCCTCGACCTCGATGGTCGGCGCGCCCGGGCGCAGGGGCGAGACCTCGACGGGCGCCCCCCACAGACCCTTGGGCTCGCCCAGGCTCGAGCCGCCGGCGGCGCGCCCGAGGTTGTCCACCAGGAACGTGAGCGTGTGCTCGCGCTTCTTGAGCGCGAGGGAGAGCGGATCGCGAGTCGCGCCCGGCCCGGCGCCCGTCACGCCCAGCGCCTCGCCGTCGAGATAGGCGTGGGCGCGGTCGGCGCATTCGAGGAGCGCGGCTTTCGCGGCGCGGGCCCCGCCGCTCGTGAACCGCAAGCGCATCCAGGCGTAGCCCGAGGGCGCGCCGAGCGTCTCAAGACGCGCGGGGCCCGTGACGCCCGCGAAGCGCACGCTCTCGCCCGTCACCTGGTCGTCGCAGCGCGAGACCGCCCACGCGCCCATCGAGGGCGCCCGCGCGGCCCGCGCCGGCTTCTGGGCGCCGGGCTGGTTGATCCGCTCCACCGCGCCGTCGGCGCCGACGCGGAGGCGCGTGCGGAACTCGGGGTGGGGGATCGGCTCGCGAGCCTCGTTCAGCCCCAGCACGCCGATGTGCACCGCGTCGGGCGCGGCGACGGCGGCGTCGATCTGCTCCTCGTTGCAGATCACCACCGTCATGCCGTCGTGCTCTTCGATGGTCGGCGCCTTGCCCTCGGGGAAGGCGAGCTCGAGCGGCCCGCCGTTGATCGACATCGCGGCGCGCTCGCCCGCGGGGCCGAAGCACACAAACGCCCGCCCGACCAGCGCGAACGCGCACGCGTCGCAGTAGTCGAGCGTGACGCGCCCCTGCAGGTGCACCCGCTCGAGGCGCCACGCCACGCGCTGGTCGCCGGTGTGCACGCGGTGGGGCGAGCCGTCGGCCCCGAGCACGTGGTGCGTCGCGCCCTTGGCAGGGCCGATGACGATGTCCGCCGCGCCGCGCGCCCCCGCGACGTGCGCGAGCGTGGCGCCCGCGCCGCCCGGCGCCAGCATCGATGCGGCGCGCGAGGGCTCGCGGTTGGCGAACACGCGCCCGAAACTCGAGGCGAAGGTCGCCAGGCGCTTGACGAGGTGGTACGACGGGCCGCGCACGCCGCCGTCGGCCAGCGCGGCGAGCGCCTCGTCCGGCGCGGGGCAGAAGTACGCATCCGCCACGTCGCCCGAGCGCCCGCCCGCGAACCCCTGCAGAAACCCCGGCGCGAAGCGGCTGAGGTTGAACTGCGCTCCGCCCGCCAGCGCCCCCGCCAGCGACGCCTGCAGGTCCGCCGGGGAGGTCGCGCCCGGCGTCGAGCCCCACACCGGCGACGGGCCCGGGCCCAGTTCGAGGAGCATCGCCGGCTGGTCGTCGCGCACGCTCGCGAGTTGGCGAGCCGTGGCGAGGGGCTCGGCGCCGCCGGACCACGCGTCGATATCGCCCTCGGCGCCGGCGTGCAGGTTGTTGCAGTTCACCAGCGGGACGGCGAAC
>CAYVSR010000031.1:9235-12088 GCA_964453125.1 uncultured Phycisphaeraceae bacterium
CCCGCCTCGCGCGCGAACCGGGCGAGTTCGCCGAGGTAGCCGTCCGCGACGATCTGGTGAGCGCACAGCCACTCGTGCTCGACCTGCACCGCCACGATCGGGGCCTTGGCGTTGGTCGTGAACTGCTGATCGCGCGTCTGCTCGGCGAGCGCCGCGAACCACTTGGAGGACGCCTCGAGAAACTCGGGCGTGCCGGCGCGCAGGCCGCTCCAGTGCGCCTGCGAGGCGGCGACCAGCCCCTCCCGGTTGGCCAGCGTCTGGCTCCGCTGCGCCGACGCCCCGACCCAGGCCGGGATGCCGCCCATGTCCCACGGCGGGCCGACGTACGGCCCGATCCGCAGAATGGCGCGCAGCCCCGCCTGGCGCACCAGCGCAAGGAACGCGCGCACGTCGTGTCCGGCCGTGAAGTCCCACGTGCCCTTGCGCGTCTCGTGCACGCCCCAGACGCACGGCACGAGCAGGCAGTTGAACCCCGCGTCCGCCGCGTCCGCGATGCGCGCCGCCCACTCCTCGCGCGGGTGGCTCGCGTAGCACAGCGTGGCGCTGACCAGCCATTCGCGGCGGCCGTCGAGGATGAGGCTCTGCGCGTCGTAGGTGATCGCTGGCATGGCTGTGGGGGCGAGGGACGCCCTCGCGGATGCGTGCGTCGTCGGTCGCGGGGGGCGCGACGATACGGGCGTCTCCCGTCTGCCGCAACGCACCCCGTGGCGCCCCGGTAGACTCGCCCGCGATGCCAGTTCGACGCCGCTCCGGCGCCACATTTTTCGGATCTCGCCCCGGTCTCCGCGCCGCCGGCTCGCTCGCGCTGGCCCTGCTCGCGCTCGTCGCCGCCTCCTGCACCTCGCTCTCCGATATCGACCGGCGCATCGAGGCCGCCATCGCCGAGACCGAGAGGGACCTCGACGGCGGCACGATCGTCCCATCCGAGCGCCGCGCCCAGGCCCCCACGCCCGAGTACACCGCGGAGCAGACCGCCAAGCGACCGCCCTCGGTCAATCCCCCGCCGCAGGACCTGCGCTTCGACGCCCGCCCCGACGAATCGGTGCAGCAGCGCTTGGCGCGCCTGAACTCGTACGCCACCGCCGAGACAGGCGGCCGTCTCGTGACCCTCGCCGACGCCTTCCGCATCGCCCAGCAGACCTCGCGTGAGTACCTCGACGCCGAAGAGGAGTACATCCTCGCGTCCATCCGGCTGCTCATCGAGCGCCACCTCTGGGGGCCCCGGTTCTTCGACGACCTCACCGTCGGCTTCGACAACACCCCCGGCTTCACCGGCGGCAACTACACCTCGGCGCTCAACGTCATCAACACCCTGCGAGCCACCCAGCGCCTGCCCTACGGCGGCGAGGTCGAGGCCCGCGCCATCTTCCGCGCCACCGAGCAGCTCCGCGAAGTCGTCGGCGACTCGTACACCCAGTCCACCCAGATCGTGCTCAGCGGCAACCTGCCCCTCCTCCGCGGAGCCGGGCTCATCGCGCAGGAAGACCTCATCCAGGCCGAGCGCGATGTCGTCTACGCCGCGCGCGCCTTCGAGGACTTCCGGCGCAACTACCTCGTCACCATCGCCCAGGACTATTTCGACCTGGTGCGACAGGCCGAGGGCATCAAGAATCGCGAAGTTCGCCTCGAGTCGGTCCGCGAGAACGAGCGGCGCACCGCCGCGCAGGTGGAGGCGGGCCGCCTCAGCGCCTTCGAGCGGCGCAACGTCGAACAGAACGTGCTGCGGTCCGAGACGGACCTCGTCAACACGCGCGAGCGGTTCATCCTCTCGCTCGACCGGTTCAAGATCCGTCTCGGCCTCTCCGTGAACGACCATATCACCCTCCAGCCGGTGATCCTCCAGTTCCCCGAGCCCGACGTGCTGCCCGAGCAGGCGGTGGACATCGCCCTGCGATACCGGCTCGATCTCCAGAACCGGCGAGACCAACTCAAGGACTCCGAGCGCTCCGTCGCCAACGCACGGAACCAGTTGCTGCCCGACCTCAACCTGCGGGGCGACGTGTCCTTCAACACGCCGCAGGACGTCGCCGTCGGCGGCGTGGACCTCACCTTCGATCACACCGTCTACAACGCCTCGGCGACGCTCTCGCTCCCCCTCGACCGCGAGATCGAGCGCCTCAACCTTCGCGCCGCGATCATCAGCCTCGGGCGCACCGCGCGTGAACTGTCTCGCTTCGAGGACGAACTGGTGCTCGACGTCCGCGCGGCGGTCCGCGAGATCGACCGCGCCCGGTTCGCCCTCGAGTTGCAGAATCAGTCGGTGACCATCAACGAACTCCGCCTCCAGGAACTCAAGATCAAGGAAGACGAGGTCCGCCCGCAGGACCGCCTCGACGCCGAGAACGAACTGCTCGACTCGCGCAACGCCCGCGACTCCGCAGATCAGGACCTCCGCGTCGCGATCCTCAACTACCTCACCGCGACGGGCCTGATGCGCATCGCGCCCGATGGCCGCTTCCAGGCGCTCGAGGGCATGGGCCTCGAGGGCGGCGCTGTCGCCCCGCCCGTGCCCGGCCAGCCCGACCCCGCGAACCTGCTTGACGAGATCAACGCGGACCCCGCCTTCGTGCCCCAGCCCGCGCCGGAACTGCCCGTGGCCGAGCCCCGCCCGCCCGCGCCCGACGCGATCGCCCCGCCGGTGGAGCACGCTCCGCCACCTCCTCAGCCCCAGCCCGAGCCCGAGCCGCGCAGCCCCCTGCCCGACCCGCGCCAGCCGGACCCGCCGAGCCCCGGCTGAGCGCCGGAGAAACAACTCGCGAACCGGCCGACGCCGCGAGAACAGGGCCTACCATCCTTCTCCGCCCGCGCCGAGGCACGGGAATCCGTCGCGGACGGGAACCGGCGCGGCCTGCG
>CAYVSR010000032.1:0-12075 GCA_964453125.1 uncultured Phycisphaeraceae bacterium
GAAACTCTACGGCTCGGGGCTGATCTCGAGCGAGGGCGAGGGGCACCACTCCCTCGAGAGCAAGGACGTCGAGCGTCGGCCGTTCGATCTCGAGACGGTGTGCAACACGTCGTTCGAGATCGACCACTACCAGCCGATCCTGTACGTGCTCGAGTCGTTCCAGCAGCTGCGCGATGCGATGAACTCGTACGCGAGGAAACTGCTGGCGGAGCCGGCGGGCAAGCAGCGCGCGGTGGCGTGACCTCGGAGAAGAGGTTCACCACAGAGACACGGAGGCACGGAGAAGAGGTTTCACCGCGGAGACGCGGAGACGCGGAGACGCGGAAAAGAGAAGGATCGGGTGGATGCGCGCCGGCGCGGCGTCGGCGTGCAGGGCGGCCTCGATACGCTCGGGCGCGGGGCTCCCGCCGGTTTTCGAGGGACACGCCGGGCGTCGCGCGCCGGGTCGCGGCGACGCTAGCGATTCGCCGCGGCAGTCCGTGCACCGCATTCGGGACAGCGTTGGCAGGTCAAGCCAGACAGGTCGTAGCCGCAACTCTCGCAGGTAATGGGCTGAGGAGTTCGCCACAACGGCGCGAAGCGCTTGAACGCCCCGACTGTAAGAGCGCAGGCCATGAACGCAGTGAGCGATCCGACAAATGGAATCCATGCAACGGCGAAGTTGAATGACGTGTTGCGCGACGGGTGCGTGACAATTGCCCCGGGAATGACGACGATCAGCGCTCCCATGAATCCCGCGCATGCCACGGCCGCTATCTGACTAACAGTTGCTCTGCGCCAAATAGGTCGGACGGACAACGGCACGATCACATACGGCATGGTCCACCAGAGAAGCAAATGAGGGCCACCGTTCACAAAAACCGCCGTTTCCTGCCTGATGGCGGCGCCGATCGTCAAATTATCCCACCTGACGGCGCCGAGTGTCCATACCAGTGGGAGAACGACAGGCCCGACCAAGAGCGGCGCGATCGCCCAGAGAAGCTTGGCTCGGCGCGATCGAGGTGTCGACGTGGGCACGGCGTTCTCGCGGTCGGGGTTGCAGTCTCGCGGCGTGAGTGGCGTTCCCACGAACCCTTCACACCGCGAACGCGACAGACTCGATCCGCGGCAGCGATGCCTTGAGGCTTGCCTTGAGCGCCGCGCCCTCGGCGCAGAGGCGCTCGGCGTCGGGGTGCAGGGCGGCCTCGATGCGCTCGGGCGCGGGGCTGAGCAGGGCGTCGCGGAGGTCTTCGAAGGAGACGTCGGGGGTCGCTCGGCGTGGCGCGGCGGCGCTGAGGATGCTCGCCACCGGCAGGCGGGCGAACCGGGAAGAGCCCTCTCCCCGGGCGGCCTCTCCCGCAAGGGGGAGAGGGGTTTCGTCGGGGTCGGAGAGCAGCGGGCGGAACGCGGCGCGGGCGGGGAACTCGATCTCCGTCCACGCGGCGCCCACCTGGGTGTGCACGTGCGCGTCCGACCCCCCCACCACCGCGCCGGCGATGGAATGAGCGAACTCCGCGGCGCCGCGCTGGGCGGCGCGGTCGCAGAACCGGGCGTTGATCTCCGCCGCGTGGAACAGTTCGGCGGCGTCGGCGGGGTCGATGTTCTCGATGCCCTTGCCCTCGCGGAAGGGGTGGGCCGCGACACGCACCGCCAGCGAGCCCGTGCGGCGCAGCGCCTCGTTGAGTTCCGCGGCGCTCGGGTGATAGCCGGCGCTCAGGGGCGTGGGGAACGCCTCGTCGAGGGCCAGAAGATCGGCGAGGGTGCTGAGCAGCACGACGTCGGTGTGCTCGGCGAGGGTGAGTTCGGCGCCGGTGAAGAACAGGGCGGAGTCCACCTCGAACCTGCCGCGCCGGTAGGGGAACTCGGCGAGGAGGGCCTCGTACATCGCCCAGAAGCCGGGGGCGTGGAAGTGCTCGGTGATGGCGAGGGCGTGCAGGCCGCGCTCGCGCAACGTGGCGGCGAAGCGGCGCGCCTCGCCGGCGCGCAGCGCGCAGCGCTTGGCGACTTTCAGGTGGGTGTGCAGATCGATCCTGAGGGTCGGCATACGGGGCCAGCCTCTGTCGCGATCGAGCGGGGAAGGGTCGGCGGCGCGCCTCGCGCACGGGTCCGATGGGCTGCGAGTGTAGCCCCGGGGCGCGCTCACAAACCGGTCGGGATACCCGACCGGAGCGCAAGGTTTTCTAAGGCCCGATAGGCGTTGGGGTTACGAACGCGCGACCACCCGGGACCGGTGTGGACAAGCTGTGGGAGAGGCGCGAACAGGGGCCGCAAGAGCGTCCGTCACATCCCCAGCAGCAGGCGCTCGGGGTTCTCGATGGCCTTCTTAATGTGCACCAGGAAGGAGACCGCCTCGGCGCCGTCGATGATGCGGTGATCGTACGAGAGCGCGAGGTACATCATCGGGCGGATGACGACCTCGCCGCTGCCGGGCTTGACGGGGTTCTCGACGGCGCGGCGCATGATGTTGTGCATGCCGAGGATGGCGCTCTGCGGCGGGTTCAGGATCGGCGTCGACATCATCGAGCCGTAGATGCCGCCGTTGGTGATCGTGAACGTGCCGCCCTGGAGGTCATCGAGGGTGAGCTTGCCGTCCTTGGCGCGCGAGGCGAGGTCCTTGATGCCGTTCTCGATCTGCGCGAAGGAGAGCGTCTCGCAGTTGCGGAGCACGGGCACGGTGAGGCCCTTGGGCGTGCCGACGGCGACGGCGATGTCGCAGTAGTGGTGCTTGAGGATCTCGAGGCGGCCCTCCGCGTCTTCCGAGAGCTGGGCGTTGACGAGCGGGTACGCCTCGAGGGCGCTGACGGCGGCCTTGACGAAGAAGGACATGAAGCCGAGGCCCACGCCGTGCTTTTTCTCGAACGCTTCCTTGTGGCGGGCGCGGAGGTCCATGACGGCGGACATGTCGCACTCGTTGAAGGTGGTGAGCATCGCCGCGGTGTGCTGTGCCTCGACGAGGCGCGCGGCGATCTTGGCGCGGAGGGGGGAGACGCGCTCGCGCGAGGTGGCGCGGGCGCCGGACGGCGCGGGAGCGGGCGGCGAACTCGCGGCGGGCGAACTCACCCGCGCCCCTTCAGAGCCCGGAGCGGCAGCGACGGGAGCAACCGCGCCGGAACCCGGCCGCGGCGCGCCCGCGGCGGCGAGAACATCGTGCTCGGACACGCGCCCGCCGGGGCCGGTGGGCGTGATGCGCGAGAGGTCGAGACCCTTGTCTTCGGCGGTCTTCTTGGCGAGGGGTGTGGCTCGGACGTCCGGCGCGGGCGAGCCCTGCGCGGGGCGCTGCCCGGTGGGCGCGGTTGCTCCGGTCGCTGCCGCTCCCGGCTCTGACGGAGTTGCGCGCGCGGGCGCGGCCGGCGCGGCGGGCGTGGGCGGCACGGCGGGCGACGGCGTGGCGCGCGCGGGCTGCGACGGCGCTGGAGCGGGGGGTTGTTCGACCCGGGCTTGCGCCCGGGGCTCCGTCGGAACGGAAACAGCCGCGGGAGCCGAGACGCCCGTCGCCGCTCCCGGCTTCTCCTCGATCACGCCGACCACCGCCCCGACATCGACCGTGTCGCCCTCGGCCGCGCGGCGCGAGAGCACGCCTGCGGCGGGGCTGGGCAGTTCGAGGGTGATCTTGTCGGTCTCGAGTTCGAGGAGCGTCTCGTCGCGCTCGACGCGCTCGCCGTCCTTCTTGCGCCAGTTCGCGATGACGCCGGACGTGATGGACTCGCCCAGGGCGGGGATGACGATGTCGGTGGGCATGGGGGGATTCTAGGAAAGAAGAGGGGATGGAACGCGGAGGGCGCAGAGACCGCGGAGAGGAGCGGAGAACCGAGGGGCCCGGCAGGCCGCGGCCGAGGGCGATCCTCCCCGTCTGCGCTCTCTGCGACCTCCGCGTTCGAAATCGGGCGAGGCTCAGTCGACCTTCGCGGCCTGCGCCACGGCGACTTCCTTCGCGGCCGTCGCGGGCGTCTTGTTGGTCGGCGCCGGGCCGATCGCCTCGGTCAGGATCGCCTCCTGCTGCTCTTTGTGCACGTGCTTCGAGCCCACCGCCGGGGTCGCGCTGCGCGGGCGGCCGATGTAGCGCACCTTCGCGACGCCGAAGGTCTCGCGGAGCGCGGCCTCCATGTGGCGGTAGGCGCCCATGTTCTCCGGCTCCTCCTGGCACCACACGACCTCGGCGCTCTTGGGGTAGGAGGCGAGGATCTCGCGGAGCATCGACTCGTGCAGGGGGTACATCTGCTCGACGCGGACGATCGCGATGTCGGTGCGGCCGAGCGCCGCACGCCGGTCGGCGAGTTCGAAGTAGACCTTTCCAGAGCAGAGGACGACTCTCGACACGCCGGCTTTGGCGGGGCGGCTGCCGGCGCCGGCGCCGGCGCCGACGAACGCCGGGTCGTCGATCATCTCCATGAAGCGGCCGGAGACGAGGTCGCGCACCTTGCTGGTTGGCGCTCGCAGCATGGACTTGGGCGTCGCGACGATGAGGGGCTTGCGGAACTTGCGACGCACCTGGCGGCGCAGCAGGTGGAAGACCTGCGAAGCCGTCGAGGGGTTGACGACCTGCATGTTGTCGTCGCCGCAGATCTGGAGGAAGCGCTCGAGGCGGCAGGAGGAGTGCTCGGGCCCCGCGCCCTCGTAGCCGTGGGGCAGGAGGAGGACGAGGCCGTTCCAGCGCTGCCACTTGAGTTCGGCGGGGGCGAGGTACTGGTCGTACATCACCTGGGCGGTGTTGGCGAAGTCGCCGAACTGGGCCTCCCACATGACGAGCTGCGAGGGGTCGACGCTGGCGTAGCCGTAGTCAAACCCGACGATCGCGTACTCGGAAAGCGGCGAGTCGTAGACACAGAAGCGCGCCTGTCGCGCTTTGCCGTCGCGCCCCTTCTCGCCGAGCGGGTGGTCCGTCCCGGGCTCGCCCACCTCGCGGATGTTGTTCAGCGGGGTGTAGGGCTCGCCGGTGGCGGCGTCGCGCAGCACGGCCTGACGGTGCGAGAACGTGCCGCGGCGGGCGTCCTGCCCGGTCAGGCGCACCGGCGTGCCCTCGACCAGGAGCGAGCCGATGGCGAGGGACTCGGCGGTGGCGTAGTCGATGTCGGCGTCGAGGTTGTCGCACGAGGCGGCGCGGGCCTTGAGCAGGCCGACGAGCTTCTTGTTGAGGTTGAACCCCTCGGGCGCCCGCCCCATGGCGCCGGCGACCTCGCGGAGCGCGTCCTGCGCGACGCCGGTCTCGATCGGGGCGTGCGAGTACTCCGGGCCGTAGCCGGCCCACTTGCGCGAGCCGGGGTCAATGGTCGGGTCGGAGGGCGCCTGCTTGGTCGCGGCCTGGGCGCGGTTGAAGGCCTCGTCGAGCGTCTGGCGGATGCGCTGCGCGTCCGCCTCGGTGACGACGCCCTCGCCGACGAGGCGCTGGGTGTACGTCTGCAGCACGGGCGTCTTCTCGCGGATGAGCGAGTACATCACCGGCTGGGTGAACGAGGGCTCGTCCGACTCGTTGTGCCCCCACTTGCGGTAGCACCACACGTCGATGAAGACGTCCTTGCGGAACGTCTGGCGGTACTCGAGGGCGATCTGCGCCGCGTGGACGCACGCCTCGGGGTCTTCGCCGTTCACGTGGAGCACGGGGGCGTCGATCATCTTGGCGAGGTCGGTGCAGTAGCGGCTTGTGCGCGCGTCCTCTTCGCCCGTGGTGAAGGCGATGAGGTTGTTGATGACGACGTGGATCGTGCCGCCTGTGGTGTACCCCTCGAGCTGCGAGAAGTTCAGGCACTCGGCCACCACGCCCTGGGCGATGACGGCGCCGTCGCCGTGGATGAGCAGCGGCATGACGCGCCGGCGCTCCTTGTCGCCCCGGAGGCGCTGCTTGGCGCGGGCCCGGCCCTCGACCACGGCGTTGACGGACTCGAGGTGCGAGGGGTTGCTGGCCATGGCGAGCCAGATCGTGCGCCCGCGCGTGGTGACTCGCTCGCCCGAGTAGCCGCGGTGATACTTGACGTCGCCGCCGCCGTCGACGAAGTCGTCCTCCCAGTTGTCCTCGAACTCGGTGAAGATCTGCTCGTAGGTCTTGCCGACGATGTTGTTGAGCACGTTGAGGCGGCCGCGGTGGGCCATGCCCAGCGCGAGTTCCTCGACGCCGAACTCGGGCGCCTCGTTGACGATGCGGTCGAGCAGCGGGATGAGCGACTCGGCGCCCTCGAGCGAGAAGCGCTTCTCGCCCGGGTAGCGGGTGTGCAGGAAGCGCTCGAACGCGTCGGCCCGGGTGATCTGCTCGAGCACGTGCACGCGGTCCTCGCGCGACAGCGGCGTGCGGTTGGCGCACGACTCCATGCGTTCGGCGAGCCAGATGCGCTCGGCGCCCGAACCGATGTGCATGAACTCCGCGCCGATCGAGGCGCAGTACGTCTCGTCGAGCCTGCGGATGATCTCGCGCAGCGGCGCCGGGGGCAGCGCGCCGCCCGCCATCACGGGCGAGCCCTCCGACGGGTCGATCGTCACGCCCAGGTCCGCGTCGCTGAGGCCGTGGGCCCCGGGCGCGAGTTCCGGCGGCATGGGGCGCTCGCGACCGAAGGGATCGATCGCGGCGGCGAGGTGGCCCAGCGCACGAAAGGAGTGCACCAGCGCCGACGCCGCGGCCTGCTTGCTCGGCGACGCACCCTGCGCGGGGCGCGGCGCGGCCTCGCCGTTGACGGGAGCGGCGCCGTGACCGCTCTGGGCGCCGGCGCGCGCGAGGTCGAAGCCCTGGAAGAACGAGGCGAGGTCGGCGGGGGTGGACGCGGGGTCCGCCTGCCAGCGCGCGTACTGCGCGTCGAGATAGTCGGCGCTCCAGCCGTTGATGGCGGGGGCGACGGGGCGAACGGAGGGGGCTGGGGTGCGGTTCATGGCGCTGTGGCTTGGCGGGCGGGGCGCCGGGCCGAATGGGCGGCGGCGCGCGGTCGTCGTCCGGCCCAACGTGCTGGGCCGGGGGGACGATGATACTCGCCCCCGGGCCCGGAGACGGCCGGTTTGCGGGGCGGCGCGGGGCCAGAACGCCAACAAAAAGGCCCCCGCCTGCACGAGCACAGGCGGGGGCGGATTCGGAGGGGACAGGGTTGGTCGGTCGGGATTAGAAGCCCGAGCCGTAGGCGCTCACGGCCTCGTGAAGGTCCGCGGAGTCGACGAGGCCGTCGGCGTTGAGGTCCGCCGGGATGGCGCCCGAGGAGGACGTCAGGCCCATCGAGCCGAGGATCGCGTTGAGGTCCGCGAAGGTGACGCGACCGTCGCGGTTGACGTCGCCGCGGCAGGCCTCGGCGTCGCCGACGCCAAAGGTGTACTCGGCGAGCAGGACGGCCTCGCCCTGCTGGGCGGGGGCGTCGCCCACGGCGCAGGACACGCCGAAGAACGAGAGCACGATGTTGAGGTCGAGGAAGTCAACGACCATGTCGTTGTTGACGTCCGCGCCGGGGATGTAGCCGGGCTGGCCCTGGGCGATGCCGAAGGACGAGAGGACGTTGTTGAGATCGATGAAGTCGACCACGCCGTCGCCGTTGGTGTCGCCGGGGCACTGCACGGTCGCGACCGCGAGCGGGATGGAGTAGACGCGGGTGAGGCCGTTGGGGAGGCCCAGTTCGACGCTGCTGCTGCCGCCGCCGACCGTGCCGTTGACCGTCACGCGCAGGACGCGGATGGAGCCGCCGGCGGGCGCGGCGTTGTCGGCGACCAGCGATCCGGCGGGCTGGGTGAAGGTGGTGGCCTGGATGACGCCGCCGGCGCCGGAGAGGTTCGTTGTTCCGGCGAAGTTGGTGGCGCCGCCGTCGGTCGTGGTCGTCCCGCCGTAGCAGGCGTAGGTGTCGAAGAAGACCGCCGCGAAAGTGGGCTCGACCGCGAAGGAGCGGACGTTGGAGCCCAGCGGGTGATTGAACACCGTGCCGCTGACGGCCAGCGAGTACGGGGCGCCGTCGGCGCCGAGGTTCACGGCGTTGAGCTGCGCGGTCGGCCGGCCCTCGACGACGAGGTCGTACGTCTTCCAGGGGCCGCCGGAGGTCCAGGCGGCGCCGGCGACGGGGTCGGTCCCCGGGGCGGTGCCGGTGCGCGGCGAGACGCCGTTGGAGATCGCCCGCCAGTTGATGCCGGTGATCGCGTTGAACACCGTGACGTTGATCGTGTCGGTCGAGGAGCGGCCGTTCGAGTCGGTCACGCGGAGGGAGACGGGGTACACGCCGTCCGCCGTGTAGGACGTGGTCGGGCGGGGGTTGTTAGTCACCTCGAACGAGCCGTTGCCGTCGAGGTCCCAGTCGTACGACGTGATCGTCGCGCCCGGCTGCGTGGCGAACGAGTTGATGTCGCCCATGAAGTAGGCGGTCGTGCCGGCCTCGACCCGCTTGTGCACGCCGGCGTTGGCGTACGGCGTGGCGTTGTACGCGGAGAGCTGGATCGTCAGGTCGTACGTCTGCACGCGCTGGTTCGCGGCCGGGTTTGGGCCCGCGTCCACCACGCGCACGGTGTAGATGCCCGGGGGCACGCTGTTGCGCGTCAGCACGGTCGCGGCGCCGGCCACGCCCGTCTGGGCCTGGATCACCGTGTCGCCCGCCTGGTTGCGGAGCTCGACGGTGAGCACGCCCGCCTGCGACGCGTTGACGGAGGCCGTCGCGCCGTTGCACGCGCCGCCGCTCTGGGCGCCGTTGAGGTACGTCCCACCCGTCGGCGTCGCGGTGATGACGATGTTCTGGAAGTTCACCGTGGTCTGGAAGCGGTGCCAGTCCTCATCGGTGTTGCCCGGGCCGGTCGTGCCGTTGGTCGAGAGGTCGCGCTCGCGGACGGAGCGGTTCACGGGGTTGAACAGGTTGCCGTAGTTCCGGGCGGTGAGGGCGTCCATGTTTCCGCTGAAGCGGTCGCCGTAGTTGCCCTGGATGCCGCGGATGTCGTCGACCTGGGGGCCGTCGAACCCGACGTTGACCTGGCCTTCCATGAGTTTCGTGCCGTTGCAGGGCACGACGTTGAGCAGGCCGAGCGCCGTGCCGAGCTCGTGGCCCATGGCGTTGCGCAGGTAGCGGTACGAGTTGGCCGAGTTGGCGAGATTGGCGGGGATGAAGAACGAGGTGTTCAGGGCGATGTCGCCGCCCGAGGCCGGCGGGTTGCTCGCCGCCACCGGGTTCGCGCCCGTGCCGACCGGGATGCCGCCGACGCGGATGTCGCCCCGCGACGTCGTCCGCGGCGTGGCGGTGTCGAACGCGGAGTTGTTGTCCGCGACCTCGGTGAACGTCACGCCGGCGACGCGCTTCCACGCGGCCATCGACTGACGGATGAACTCGCGTCCCTGATCAAGGTTGGAGGCGCCGAAGGTCGAGGTGAGCGACGCGTTGAGCGCGTTGGCCGCCGTCGTGCCACCCAGCGTCCAGGACGTGCCGTCGGCGGGGAACGAATAGGTGAGCGAGGCGGCCGCCGCGGCGCCGCTGGCGCCCTGCAGGCCGTCGCCCGTCCAGACGGTGGCGACAGAGGCGAAGTCCGTCCCGTTGAACCACGCGCTGTTCGCGACCTGCTGCCACTCGCGGGCGGTCATGGTGTCGGGAAAGAGCGGGACCTGCGTGGTCCCCGCCGGAGCGGAGCCCGCGTTCACCGAACCCGCCACCCACGCGAGAAGCGCGGCGGAGGAGACAGCCGACACAAGACCTACGGCACGACGCATGATGACCTCCCACTATCCTCGGCTTTGCCGACCGAACCTTTGGTTTGCACAGACACAGGACACTCGTGGCCACCCCCCGCGCAGACACCGGGAGCCCGGACGGGGCCCAGCGGTCTGCGGCGGCGGCGCACGGACAGGGACACAGGGCGCCCCCCTCAGGGGCCGTGCGAGCCAAGGGAGATTGTCCCCGACGACCCGGGCCGACGCAAGCAAAAATCGCGGGCGGGATCGGCGAAATGTGAACTTGGGGAAGGGCGAAAGCGGCCTCCGGGGGCCGGTTTCGACCATTCGCCTTCGCGCGAACCAGCCGCCGCGCGCTTCCGCCCCCACTGGGCGCCGCGCGGCCTCTCTCCACGGCGACCGCCGTCCTCCCCCACCACGCCGACCGCTCCGCCTCGCGGTCGCCGCACGCCTTCGTCACACAGTGGCCATACGCCTTCGCCACACGGGGGCCGCCCGACTTCGCCCCAGCGGGGCGCGAGATCGTTGCCACGGTCCGCGGCGCCTCGCCGCGCGACCGTGGATAGCGCGCGATACGCGAATTCGCCCCTTGAGGGGCGGCGGAATCGAACATCACCATCACGCGCGCTTGCGCGCGAGCCCGGGCCACGGGCAGTCCTTCGGACTGCTCGCCGCTCGTGCGACACACCGGGGGTCGCGCTCGAAGACTCGCTTGACCCCCGGCTACTGGCGTGCAGCCCGTCGGGCTGCTTCGGCGCGAGATGCTCACGCGCAGTCCGCAGTCCCGATCGCACATCGTCGGAAGTCGTGGGCGTTGCAGATTTGAGTGGAGGAGCCACACTTCCGATTAGGCTCGCTTCCGTCCTCAGGCCGAAGGCCTGATCGTCAGTAGCCGGGGGTGGAGGAGGCTCGGCGACGACACCCCCGGATGCGCGCCCCTAGCACGGTGCAGCCCGAAGGGCTGCTCGTGCTCGCGATCGCGCAAAGACCAATCTTCGATGGCATGCGCCCCCGCATTGCCGCGCAGCGCTCGCTCCTCCATAGCCAAGCCTGCGGCTTGGCCATGCCACCTGCGGTGAGCCAGCTTGCGACGCGGCGCTTTCAGGCGGTCGGACAACTGACCCCGAACCTGCTGAGGATGTGATTCAGATCGGCCATGTTCACCACGCCGTCGAAATTGGCGTCGCCGGTCAGGAAGCCGGGCCACCCGCCGGGCGCTCCCGGCGCCGGGGCGCCCGGGGCCGTCTGACCAAACTGCGCCAGCACGGCGTTCAGGTCGCCGAAGCCCACGCGACCGTCCTCATCGACGTCCCCAACGCACGCCACGCGCAGGCGCACGTTGTCGATGTGCTGAAAGACCTCCTCGCCCGCGGGCACCGGCCGCGTCACGCGGATGCTCACCGTGCGCGGACCGGCGCCCACCTCGGTCAGCCTGACGCCCATGCGCCCATAAAGACGCTCGCCAGTAAACATGCGAGGCGCCTCGAGCGTCGCGAACACGTCGTCGTTCACAAGAATCTCGAAGCGTGCGGCGGTGGCGTTCTGAAACCCGATGAGCGCCGCGATGGACCAATCGAATCGCAGCTCGTGACCGAAGTCTGAATCGAGCGTGACGACCTGCGCCAGCGAGACGCCCTGGTGTCCCGTGTTGGGCGTCGACTGGCCGACGAGCATGCGCACGGCGAAGGACGGGGTCATCGGGCCCGGGCCGTCGATGTCGTGCTGGATGACCGCCGTGCCGAACGAAACCCCGGCGGGCGTGGCGGCGATGGTCCATGGCGCGAGCGCCTGGGTCTCGAAGCCGCCGTTCACGAGCGCGTTCTGGGCGCGCGCGGCATAGGCGAGCGACACGATCGCGCCGCACGCCGCGACGGCGATGATGCGAGGGCTCAGGCTCATGGGTTGCCTCCTGATGCGTGACACAGGGTGGCGTGGAAACAGCCGAGAGAACGCGGGTCGGGCGTGCATCGCGGCGCGCTCGGCGGCTGGAGATTGTACCGAGGGTGTCAAGAGGGGCGGGTTCCCCGCGCACACGCCGTGCGGCGCGGCACGTGCCGAGCCCAATGAAAAACCCCGCGCTTGTGCGCGGGGCTCGGTGGTTGCGTTCGGGTCGGCGGCGCTCCGTTGGGGCGCGTCGCCGGGCTCGGGCGTGCGCCGTTACTTCTTCGGCGCAGCGACGGCCTTGGCGGCCTGGGTCGCCTTCCAGCCGCTCTTGAAGGCGTTGATGGCGTCGGTGAGTTTCTTGTCCATCGCGTCGTCGATGGCCTTCTTGGCGGTCAGTTCTTCCCAGATGGGCTTGTTGACGCCCTGGAAGGAGTCGAGCAGACCGCGCTCGAAGCCGGGGACCTCGGGGCGGGGGAGGTCGTCGAGGAAGCCCTTCGTGCCGGCGAAGATCGAGATGATCTGCTCGACGACGGTGAAGGGGACGTACTGCGGCTGCTTGAGCAGTTCGACCATTCGGGCGCCGCGGTCGAGCTGGCGCTGGGTGGCCTTGTCGAGTT
>CAYVSR010000033.1:0-12037 GCA_964453125.1 uncultured Phycisphaeraceae bacterium
GAGCCGGCGAACAACGCCTTCGTCGATCTCTCGCTCCGCCAGCCGCTGCTCCGCGGCTTCGGCGAGGACGCGACGCTCGAGGAGGTCCGCATCGCCGAGACGCTGACGGAGGACGGCGCGGAAGCCCTCCGCGCGGAACTGCTGCGCGTGGTGGGCGAGACCGAGCGGGCGTACTGGTCGCTGGCGCGCGCCGGGCGGGCGGTGCGCATCGCCGAGCGCCTGCTGGAGCGGGGCGAGGAAACCAAGCGGACGGTGCGCGGGCGCCTCGGGCTCGACTCGCGCCCGGCCGAACTCGCCGACGCCGCGGCGCGCGTCGAGAGCCGGCGCTCGACGCTGCTTCGGGCGCGCCGCACGCTGCGCGACGCATCGGATCGGCTCAAGGGACTTCTCAACAGCCCCGAGTTCCCCGTGGGCGACGAGACCTTGCTGGACCCGACCGACGAACCCGCCGGCGAGGGCGTGCGCTTCAGCCTGGTGGACGCCGCGACCAGCGCCGTGCGCAACCGGCCGGACGTACGCCGGGCGATGCTGGCGATCGAGAGCGCGGCGGTGCGCCAGCGAGCCGCGCGGAACGGCCTGCTGCCGCTGCTGGACCTCACGCTGCGAACCCGCCTCGAGGGTCTGCGGAACGACGTCGGCGACGCGTACGCGGACGTCGGCGATGGCGAGTTCGTGTCGTACCTCGCGGGCGCGCAGTTCGAGTGGCCCATCGGCAACAGCGGGCCGGACGCGGCGTACAGCGCCCGGCGTCTGCAGCGCATGCAGGCGACCATCGTCTACCGCTCCGCCGTGCAGAAGGGCGTGCTCGAGGTCAAGGCCGCGCTCCGCGAGGCGGAGACCAACCTCGAACTGATCGCGCAGACCCGCGCCGCCCGCCTCGCCGCGGCGGAGAGCCTGCGCACGCTCGAGGCGGAGGAGCGGACCGTGCGCGCCCTGACGCCCGACTTCCTCGACCTCAAACTGCGCAAGCAGGAGGCGCTGGCCCAGGCCGAACTCGACGAGGCCGGGGCCCTGACCGACTACCAGGCATCCCTCGCGCGGGTGTACGAAGCGACCGGCGAGGGCCTCGAGCGTCGCGGCATCTCGCTGGACCCGGCGCCCGCCGACGAACTCGCCGACCGGTAGGCTTGGGGCAACGTGAGCGGCGCAGCCAGCCATGAGAGCGAGATCGCGCGTGCGGCCGAGCGCCTGCGCGCGGGGAACGTCGTGGCGTTTCCCACCGAGACCGTCTACGGCCTCGGCGCCGATGCGCTCCGCGAGGACGCCGTCGCGCGCGTGTTCGCCCTCAAGGGCCGGCCCTCCACCAACCCGCTCATCGTCCACGTGCTCGACGAGGCGATGGCGCGGAGTGTCGCGACGCAGTGGCCCGTCGCGGCGGCCCGCCTCGCGCGCGCGTTCTGGCCCGGCCCGCTCACGATCGTCGTGCCGAGGGCCGCGCACGTGCCCCGTGTGGTGACCGCCGGCGGCGAAACCGTCGCCGTGCGATGCCCCGACCACCCGGTCGCGCTCGCCCTGCTCGAGGCGTTCGGCGGGCCGCTCGTCGGGCCCAGCGCGAACCGCAGCGGCATGGTGAGCCCAACCACCAGCGAGCACGTGCGAGAGTCGTTCGGCGAGAACGAGGTTCTCACGCTCGAGGGCGGGGCCTGCCGCGTCGGCATCGAATCGACCGTCGTCAGCGTGGCGGGCGGGCGCGCCATCGTGCTGCGCCCCGGCGCCGTGTCGCCCGAGGCGGTCGCCAACGCGCTTGGCGAAGACGTCGTCATGGCCGGCGGACGCGACCGCACTGAGCCCGGCGTGCCGCTCGCGTCGCCGGGCCTGCTGCCCTCGCACTACGCCCCGCACGCCCCGGCGCTGCTCGCCACGCGTGAGGAGATCGCCGGCGCGCTGCGCTCGCCCGAGCCGGCAGTGGCGGCGCTGGTGATCGGCCTGGGAGGGGCGTCGGGCGACGCGACGCCGGCGCACCGCGTGCTCGTGATGCCCGCGATGGCCGAAGCGTACGCATCGCGCCTCTACGCCGCGATGCGCGAGGCGGACGCGCTGCGCCCGTCACGCATCCTGATCGAGCGTCCGATGAGCGCGGGGCCGATGTGGGACGCGATCCGGGACCGGCTGCGCAGGGCGACGGCGCCGCGCTGAATTGGCGACAGTTGCCGCTCGGGTCGCTCAGCGGGTCAGTCGCGTGACCGCGCCGGCGCCGTCCTCAACCAGGATCTCGTCCGCCTCGATGAGGAACAGGCCGTGGTCCAGCACGCCGGGCGTGGCGTCGAGCGCGTCGCCGAGGCGTTCGGGGTCGGCGCCCGCGGGGATCGGCGCATCCAGCACGCGGCATGCGTTGTCGGTCTCGTACGGCGCGCCGGTGTCGGTGAGGCGGAGGTCGGGCTCGAGCCCCAGTTCGCGGCAGGCGCGCTCCACGCTCGCGAGCGCGAAGGGAATCACCTCGATCGGCAGCGGGAACCGCTCGCCCAGCCGGCCGACTCGTTTCGAATCGTCGATCAGGTACACGCGGCGCGCCGCGGCGCGCGCGACGACCTTTTCTCGCGTCATGGCGCCCCCGCGGCCCTTGAGCATCCGCAGGCGCCCGTCCACCTCGTCGGCGCCGTCGAAGAGGTAGTCGACGCGGTCGACGCGCGCGAAGTCGAGGACCGTCAGCCCCAGCGAGCGCGCGAGCGCGGCGGACGCTTCGGACGTCGACACACACGTGAGGGAAAGGCGCTCGGCCTCGGCCCGCGCCGCGAGGGCGTGAATCGCCCGAGACGCCGCGCGTCCCGTGCCGAGACCGACGAGCATCCCGGCCCGGACGGGCGCGACGGCGGCGTGGGCGAGCGGGTCGGGCATGCGCGGCGCACTGTACATCGACCCCGCGCAGCCCCGCGCGATCGAAAGAACGTGCGTCAGCGCCCGGCGCCCCGCGCCCTGGCGGCGTTGAGGTGGTGCAGCGCGACCGCGAGCGCCGTGGCCACGTTCAGCGAGTCCACCCCGGTGTGCATGGGGATGCGCACGCGGGCGTCCGCGGCGCCCTGCGCGCCGGGCGTCAGCCCGTCCCCCTCCGTGCCCAGCACGAGGGCGACGCGACCGTTCCCCGCGGCGGCGGCGGCCTGCGCGAACTCGTCGAGCGTCTGCGCATCGGGCGCGGGGGTCAGCGCGCACAGCGTGAAGCCCGCGTCGCGCAGCAGGCCGAGGTGTTCGGGCCATCGCTCGAGGCGCGCGAAGGGCAGCAGCAGCGCGTGGCCCATCGAGGTGCGGATCGACTTGCGGTACAGAGGGTCCGCGCATCGCGGCGAGAGCAGCACGCCCGCCGCGCCCAGCGCCGCGCTGTTGCGAAACACCGCGCCCACGTTGTCGAGGTCCACGAGGTCCTCGAGCACGACCAGCGTCGCCGGCCCGGCCGGGAGCGAGCCGAGCAGCGCCGGCGCGAGGTGGGCGGCGTCTCCGGGCGGCGGCAGGCGCCCGACGCCCAGACACCCCTGATGGAACCGGAAGCCCACGATCGCGTCCATCAGAGCGCGGCCGGCGAGATAGATCGGGACGCGGTCACGGAGCAGTTCCGCCTCGCGCTGCGCGATGAACGGGCGGAGCGCGTCCAAACGGTTCTCGAGAATGAGCAAGGAACGCACGCCGAAACGGCACGCGGGCGAGAGAAGGCGCTCGACGACGAGCCGGCCCTCGGCGACGAACACGCCCCGCGACTCGAGGGTGTCGCGCTCCTTGAGCACGCGGTAGTCCGCGAGTCGCGGGTCGTCCGGCGCGGGCGCTGGCTGGATGAGCGAGCCGAAGGTCAGGCGTCGCTCCGGGGAGAAGGGGCTAGCATGGTCGCCATGAAGAACATCATCGGGATTAGCGCCAGATCGTGCGCCGCGTGCCTCGCGGCGTGGAGCGTCGCGACCGCAAGCGCGTGCGCCCAGCCGAAACCCAACGAGCCGGGCGGCAAGCCCGCGACCCCCGCAGCGCCGCCCGCCGCCAAGGCGCCCGCCAAGGACGCGGACCCCGGCGCGAAGGCCCTGACGGTCGCCGGCGTCACGCTCGACATCCCCTCCCCGTTCCAGCCGGTCGAGGTCAAGCCCGGGGGCATGCGCGCGGCCCAGTACACCGTGCACAAGCCGGACGACATGGAAGCCCCCGAGAACGGCGAGATCGTCTTCTTCTACTTCGGCCCGCAGGGCGCCGGCGGGGTTGAGGCGAACATCGCGCGGTGGTCCTCGCAGGTGACGGACGCCGGCGGCAAGCCCGTCGAGCCCAAGCTCCGCGTGGTCGAGAAGGCGCCGCTGCGAATCACCGAGGCGACGTTCGTGGGCACGTACGCCAGCGGCATGCCGGGGGCGGAGAAAGTCTCGAAAGCCGGGTTCACCGTGATCGGCGCCATCGTCGAGGGCGGCCCGGAGGGCATGGTCGTCGCGCGACTGACCGGCCCGAGCAACGTCGTCGAGGCCAATCGCGCCCTGTGGGAGAGGATGGTCGGCAGCGCGCGGGCGGCCGCGAAGTGAAGGCGAGGGCCAAGGCGCCCGCGCCGGACAAGCACGACCTCTACGAGCTCGCCGTGCAGTCGCCGGCGCGCGTCGCCGCGTTCCTGCGCGGCCTGCACCCGGCCAAGCGCGACGCCCTCACGCTCGGCGAAGACTTCTGTGGCTCAGGCGCCATCGCGCGCGCGTGGGCCGCGATGGGCGAGGGATTCCGCGCGGTGTGCGTGGACACGGACGGCGCGGCGCTCCGTGCGCTCAGGAAACGCTGCGACGACGCGACTCTCGCGCGCATCACCCTCCGCGCCCGCGACGTCCGCCGCGCAACCGACCCGGCCGACGTGATCGCCGCGCTCAATTTCCCGCTCGGCTACTGGTGGACGCGGGCTGCGCTCGTCGCGTACCTCCGGCGGGCACGCTCCCGCCTCCGCCCGCGCGGCGTGTTCGTGGCGGACACCTACGGGGGGTCGGACGCGTATGCGGCGGGCCGGTACACGCGCTCGCTGCCCGGCGGGGTGCGCTACGAGTGGGAGCAGCGGAGCGCCGACCGGCTCACCGGGCGTGTGTTCAACGCCATGCACTTCCGCCTCGGCGGGCGCTGGCTGCGGGACGTGTTCACGTACGACTGGCGCCTCTGGTCCATCCCCGAACTCCGCGACGCGTACGCCGACGCGGGGTTCCGATCCACCGAGATCTACGCCGCCCCCGGCGACGCGACGGACGGGCGCGGGCGCGTGCTCGCCACCCCGCTGGCCGGCGCCGACGCGCTCGATGAGAACTACGTCGTGTACGTTGTCGGGCGGCGATGACCACGACGCTCCTCAGCGGCGCGCTCCCGCGCCCGACACTCGGGCTGGTGTTCCTCGATCCTTCCGCGGGGCTGACCGCGGGCCTCCTGGGGGGCGGGGCGATCATCGCGCTCTATTTCCTGAAGCTGCGCCGGCGCCCCGTGCGCGTCTCATCCACGATGCTCTGGGAACGCGCGGTGCAGGACCTTCAGGTCAACGTGCCGCTGCGGTGGCTGCGCCCGAGCTGGCTGCTCCTCCTGCAACTGCTGGGCGTGGCGGCGCTGGCCGGCGCGCTCGCGCGCCCCGTCGTGCGCGGCGCCTGGGCGCCCTCGGGCCGCGTGATCATCGTGATCGATCGGTCGGCCTCGATGGGCGCCGCCGACGGCGCCCGCGAACGCACGGCGCTGGGCGAGAACCCCGCTCCCGCGACCCGTCTCGACGAGGCCAAGCGGCGCGCCGACGCCCTCATCCGCCGCCTCGACCTCGCCTCGGGCGCGAGCGAAGCAATGGTGGTGGTGTTTGCGGCGGACGCGCGCGTCGTCGCCCCGCTCACCCGCAGCAAGGCGGAACTGCTCGACGCGGTCGCGGCCATCACGGTCACCGACCAGCCCGGCAACGCGACCGGCGCCGCGAACCTCGTCCGCGCATTTGCCCAGCCACCGGCCTCGGAGGCGGGAGCAGAGGAGGACGCGCCCGCGGTTCGCGCCAGCGTCGTCGTCTTCAGCGACGGCGCGCTCGAGCCCGCGTCCGACGGCGCCGACCTGCTCGCCGGCGCGAGACTCGAGCGATGCGGCCCCGCGCCAGACCCCGCCCCGCCCGCGAACGAACCGGCGGAAACACCCGCCCCCAGCGCCGCCCTCGCTCCCGGGCGCGACAACACCAGCATCACCGCGTGCAGCGCGCGGCGCGACGCGGACAACCCCTCGCGCGCCCGCGTGTTCGTGCGGTTCCAGAACTCGCGCCCCGCGCCGTTCGAGGCGCGAGCCATCGTGCGCGTCAACGGCGAGGCGGTGCGCGCCCTCACCTCCGCGCTCCCCGGCGCCCGGCCGGGCGTTCCCGGCGAGCGCGCCGAGAGCGTCGTGGTGGATGCGCCGGGCTTGAGTGTCATCGAGATCTCGCTCGACGGGCAGGACCTGCTCGGCGCCGACGACGCGGCGGCGCTGGCGCTCCCCGCGCCCGGCGGGCCCCGCGTGCTGGTGGTGGCGCCGGCGGGCGAGACCGGCGCCGCCGAGCCGGACGGCGCGCTGCTGCACGCGCTCGAGTCATTGGAAGGCGCGCGGGTCCGCGCCCTCACGCCGGGCGCGCTCGACGCGCTGACCTCGTCCGATTCCGCGATCATCGACGCGGACCTCGTGGTCTACGACCGCACAGAGCCCGCCGGCGCCGTGGCCAAGCCCAGCATGCACTTCGCCGCCGGCCTGCGGTCGCTGGGCGTGAGCGTGACCGATGCGTCGGAACCGGACGGCGCCCGGGCCTCGCGCGCGCTGGCTTGGTCGCGCACGAGCCCGGCGATGCGCGACGTCTCGCTCGATTCGCTGTTGGTCGCCGGCGCCCCCGCGCTCGACCTGCCGGAGGGGGCCCAGACGCTGGCCACGGGCGAGGGCGGGGCGCTGATCGCGTCGCTCGAGTCGCGCGCCACCCGGCGCCTCTTTGTCGCGTTCGATCTCGCCCGCTCGACCTGGTGGCTCAGCCCCGGCTTCGCGATCTTCGTGGCCAACGCCGCCGAATGGCTCACCGGCATGGGCGCCGAGGCGGCCGCCCGCTCGCTGCTGACAAGCGAGCCCGCCATCGTCCGCCCGACGCCGGGCGCGGCGGCGGTGCGCGCGACCGGGCCCTCGACGGTCGCGGCGCGCGTGCCCGAACCGGGCCCCGAGCCGGCGCCCGTCTCACTGGGCGCGCTGGAGCGCGCGGGCGTCTACACCGTCGAAGGCGCCGCCGCGTCGGACCGCGTCCTCGCCGTGAACCTGCTGAGCGCGGCCGAGTCGGCGCTGGAGACTCGCGACGCGCCGGGCGTCGGCGTCGGCGCGGGACGCCCGGGCGGCGCGCCCGAGGAAGGCTCGCGCGAAATCTGGCGCTGGCTCGCGATCGCCGGCGCCCTGCTGCTCACCCTGGAGTGGTGGCTCTACGCGTGGCGATCGCGCGTGTGAGGTGGTACGGTGGCGCGCGTACGCCGCGCACACGACGTGCGGCGCCCACGAGGAGCGAAGCGCGATGCACCGATCGTTCACCGCCTGTTGGATGACCATGGCTGTCGCCGGCGCCTCGGGCCTCTGCGTCGCGCGCCAGCAGGAGGCGGCCGCCCCCCCACCCACGCCCGAGCCCGTCGCCGCGCCCTCGCGCGCGTCGGTCGTCGTCCCGGCCGACCGCGACCAGCGCGAATCCGCCGGCTGGCGCTTCGAGATCGGCGCGGGGTTCGCGCACGCGTTCGAGGCGGACATCGACGCCGCCGGCAGCGTCGGCGTCTCGCGCGCGGGCCTGGAGTTCTCGTTCGATGCGCCGCTCTCCGATCGGGCCCGCATCGCGTTCGAGGTGAACAGCGAGGCCTCGTTCTACGACTTCGACGGCGCGACCACGCTGCTGCCCGGGACGGCCGACCCGTGGGACGACCTCTACAGCGTCTCGCTCGGCCCGGTCGTCCGCGTGGGCGTGGACGAGAACTGGTCCTGGTTCGTCGGCGCCGACGTGCGCTTCTCGGGCGAGAGCGAGACCGACGTGGGAGAGGCCGTCACGTTCGGCGGGCTCGCCGGCGCCCGCTACGCCTTCAGCAAGACCTTCGCCCTGACCTTCGGCGCGTTCGGGACAAGCCGCCTCGAAGACGACCCGCTCGTCCTGCCGCTCATCGGCGTCGAGTGGCAGATCACGGACAAGGTCCGCCTCGCGACCCGCGGCACGGGGCTCTCGATCACCGCCACGCTCACCGAATCGCTCGAGTTCTCCATCCTCGGCGCGTGGAACAGCCGCGACTACCGCCTCGAGGACGGCCGGTTGATCAACTCCGAGGGCGTCGTGCGCGACACCCGCGTTCCCGTCGGCGTCGAACTGGCATGGACGCCCGACCCTGCGGTGCGCATCGCGCTCGAGGCGGGCGTCGTCGCCTGGCAGGAATTCGAGACCTTCGACCGCAACGGGAACGACATCGCGGACGACAACACCGACCCCACCGCCTATGTTGGCGTGGCGGCGGTGTTCCGGTTCTGACACCGCGCCGCGGGCGGGGCAACCAGACGCGAACGATGGGCAGCGGAGACGGGCGATGGCGGAGCGCGAATCACGATCGCGGCTGAGTCGGCGCGACTTCCTGGGCGTTGGCGCCGCGGGGGCGCTTGCGGCATCGGGCGTCTCGCTCGGCGCGCCCGAACCTGCCCGCACCGCGGGCGACGCCGCTCGCCCTCCGGCGAGCGGCAGGGCGAAGAACGTCATCCTGCTCATCTCCGACGGCATGAGCATGGGAACGCTCACGCTCGCCGACCTGTTCGTGCGCGAGCGGACCGGCCGGGGGTCTCGCTGGGTCGACTGGATCCGTTCCGCGGGGAACGGGGGCGCCTCGCGCGCGCTCCTGGCGACCGACTGCGCCGATTCGCCTGTGACCGACTCCGCCGCGGCGGCCTCGGCGTGGAACATCGGCGAACGCGTGGCGATGGGCGCGCTGAACATCACGCCCGACTGGCGCGCGCCCGAGCCGCTGTGGGTCCGGGCGCGGCGCGCAGGCAAGGCGACCGGCCTCGTGACGACCGCGCGCGTGACGCACGCCACGCCCGCCGGCTTCGTGTCCAACATCCCCGACCGTGACCTCGAGGACGAGATCGCCCAGCAGATGGTCGATCGCGAGGTCGACGTCCTGCTCGGCGGAGGCGCGAAGCGCTTCTCCCCTTCGCTCATTGAAAGGCGCGCCGGGCTGCTCGTGCGCGACCGTGAGGGCCTCGTCGGCGCCGAGGGCCGACGCGCCCTGGCGGAGCGGACGCCCAACGGCACGGTCGCCGGGCGCGTGCTCGGCCTCTTCGCCGACAGCCACATGGCCTACGAGGTCGAGCGCCCCGCGACGCAGCCCAGCCTCGCCGAGATGACCACCGCCGCGCTCTCCGTGCTGGAACGCGCCCCCGAGGGCTTCGCGCTGCACATCGAGGGCGGGCGCGTGGACCACGGCGCCCACTCCAACTGCCCCGCGGGCCTGCTCTTTGATCAGGCCGCGTTCGACGAGGCGCTGGGCGTCGCGCTCGACTGGGCGCAGGGGCGCGACCCCGCCGACACGCTCGTCATCGCCACATCCGACCACGGCAACGCCAACCCCGGGCTGCAGGACTATGGCAAGGGCGCGCGCGACAAGTTCTCCCGCGTGCAGCGCATCACCAGGTCCGTCGATTGGGCCGTCGCGCAGATCCGCGGCCTGCCGGAAGGCGAGCGCACCGGCGCCGCCGCGGCGAACGTGCTGGAGCACGGCGCCGGCGTGACGCCGACGAAGCGCGAGATCGAAATCCTGGGGCGCTGGGCCCGCGGTGAGGCCGTCGAGGTGGCCGATTGTCGCAGCGCCGTCGTGTGCCCGATCGGCAGCGTGCTGGCGAATCACACGGGTTTGGTGTTTCTGGGCCCGAATCACACCTCGGACATGGTGGAATGCACCGCGTGGGGCCCCGGAAGCCACAGAATCGCGTCGTGCGCCCACCTGACGGACATCCGCTCGGTCGTCGAAGAGGCTCTCGCGTTGCCGGAGATGCGGGTCGGGAAGGTCGAGGCGCGGGAGCGAAAGGACGCCGCGCCAGATTGATGTGACGGTGGCGCCACGCTCGAGGCGAGATACGATCCGTCCATGCGATCCGGGAAGAAATGGTTGTTCTGGGGCCTGCTCACCATCGTGCTCGCGCCGCTGGGCCTCGCGGCGCTGCTGGTGGCGCTGCCGTCGGGGCAGGCGTCGCCATCCGAAGACGACAGCCACCTGCGCGAACTGCGCGAGATGATCGTGGCGGGTCGGCCTGAGTCGGAGAACGCGTGGCCTGCCATCGAGGCGGCGCACGAGCGGGCGATGAGCATCGCGATGGAGACGATGTCGCCGGCGGCGGCGAAGTCGCTCGCCTACGGCGTGTGGCGCCTAAACACGGGCGAATGGGACGACCCGGAGCACGCCGACGCTCGCGTCATGCTTGAGCGCCTTGGTTCAGTCTTGGACACCTTGGACGGCGACCTCCGCGGCACATTCGCGCTGGCGCCGCCCCGCAAAGGATCCTCCGAAACAATGGGCTCGCTGTTGCCGCGTGGCGCCAGTCGCGCGTTCACATCGCTCGCACAACTGAACATCTCACAGATGCGCGCTGCCGCAGCAGACGGTCGATGGGACGAGGTCGAGCGGGCGTTGGACCGGGCAGTGCGACTGAGTCGCGCGGTCGCGGCTCCGACCGCCATCGCGACGATGCTCAGCGAATCGCTGATCGGCGTCACCATGAAGGAGGCGGTGCACCTCATCCGAGAGGGGTCCCCCGACGCCGCGACGATTGATCGGCTCGTCTGGATCGTGGAGGCGGATGAGGCACGCGGGCGCGACGCCGGCGCCATCTGTCGGGGAGAGCGTCTGACCTGGTTGAACATGATGCGTTCGTCCTACTCCGACGATGGGCTCGCTGTGCCGTGGGGCGACGAGGACCCTTCGCTGTGGGAGCGCATGCGCAACGTCCGCGCGTACTCGATGCCACGGTGGCCCGACGTCGAGCGCGACATTACGAACGAATTCACGGCGCTGGAAGCATGGCTCGTCGCGCCCCCGGGCGAGCGAGGACAGTGGCCTAAGTCCGAAGCGCTCGTTCGCTACGCCGAAACGCTCGGGTTCCCCGAGGTGGACGACCCTCTGCTTGGAGTCGCCAAGCCAATCGTCGCTTCGCTTCGTGGTCCGGTAGCGTTTGCCGCCGCGCTTCGCGTCTACGCCTTTCACGCCAGGCACGCCCGATGGCCCGAGTCGCTCGAAGAAGCAGCCCCAGATCGCCGCTTTGTCGATCCGCTGACCGGCAATGCGTTTCAGTACAAGCTGGAGGTCACGGACGGCGCGCCTACCGGCTTCCAAGTGCTGCTGAACGGACCTCAGCCGATCGTTTTGCCCGGCAGGACTCGACGGCCCCTCGACGCGTTGACTGAGCTCGAGCGAGACCTGCTCGCACAGCCCCCCGAGCCGCTCGCCGAGCGCCCGCACCCCGGCAACTGACCTACGCCGCCGCGCGCGACGCGCCGCCATCGGGCCCCGCTCGTGACGCCATGATGGAAGGCTCGCACGCGTGCGGGGCGTGCACGGGGGCGCTCGTTCGCTCTCGCCACCGCGCTGCAGCGTGCGCCGCGTGTATCGGCGCGCTGTCGGCGATGACCACCGCATCGAACCGCTCGCGCAGCGCGTCGTCCTCGCGAAGGACCGCCACGCCGCGCCACCGCACGCCGCCGGCTCGCTCTCCCGCGAACCGATCGTCCGCGAGGCCGACCACCTCAAGCCCCGCGCGCTTCGCCGCGACATCGAACGCCAGCGCGTTCTTGCCGCGCCGAGCCAGCAGCACGCGGCGCACGCCCGATTCGCGCAGCGCGCCCATGCGCTCCGTCAGGAACGCGTGGCCGAACAGGTCGTCGAACAACTCCGGCGCCAGCGCCGTTGGCGCCCCGCGACGCGCAAACGCCTGCGCGTGCCCCGCGTGCGCGGTCCACCGGTGGCCCGCCATCCGCGCCAGCGCGCTGTAGCGGTCGCGCCAGTCGGCGCCGTAGATCGCGCCCCAGGGCTCGGGCAGCCAGCGCCGGGCGACGATCGCGTTGTTCCGGGCGTCGAGGCGCAGC
>CAYVSR010000034.1:0-11923 GCA_964453125.1 uncultured Phycisphaeraceae bacterium
ACGCCGCTGTCCTTCGCCAGCGACAGGGCTCCCAGATCCTTGGCCAGCGCGTTCACGGCGTTGGCGCGATCAGACACGCCCGCGACCGACCCCCCTGTGAGGGCCGACTCGATCGCCTTGATCTCATCAGCGATCCGCCGCGCGGCTTCTGCGAATGTCTTGGCCTTGGCGACCTCGCCGTGCGAGTGGTCGCCATCCTTTTGGCTGTGGTCGGGCTGGCCCTTCTTGTCGTTGTGGTCGTGCTGGCCCATGACAGGCATGGTCCAAAGCGCCGCGGTCGCGAAGGCCGTCAGAAATGTAGTTGCAGAACGCGCTTTCATGTGAAGGCTCCTTCAGTTAGTTGGCCGGATTGGGGCCAGGTGTCATTGCGGCAGAGGCGGGTGCGCTCCTGTTGTCGCCCGCCTCTGCCGGAGATGCGACGTGGTCATTCGATGGAAAGGGCGCCGATCGTGCCGCCGTGGACTGACTGTGCTTCTCCGCGTGCTCGCGCGCGAGCCGTTCGGCGGTGGTCCTCCCGAAGCGGTAGAAAACCGCGGGGGTGACGAAGAAATCCAGCAGCGTGCTGGTGATGAGCCCGCCGAGGATGACGACCGCGACGGGGTAGAGGATCTCCTTGCCCGGCTCGCCCTTGGCGAGCACGAGCGGAACGAGCCCGAGCCCCGCGGTCACCGCCGTCATGAGCACGGGCGCCACGCGCTCTTGACTTCCTTGGATGATGAGCTCCTTGCTCCATGGCATCCTGTCCTCGGTCATGAGGTGGATGTAATGGCTGACCATGAGCACGCCGTTGCGCGTGGCGATGCCGGTCAGTGAGATGAAGCCGACCAGCGAGGCGACGCTGAACGGTTCGCGTGTGATGGCCAGCGCGGCCACGCTCCCGATAAAGGCAAAGGGGACATTGAGCATGATCTGAAGCGCAACCATGCCCGAGCGGTAGTTGGTGTACAGCAGCACGAAGATGGCGATGAGCGAGCCGGCCCCGAGGATCAGGAGGAGCCGTGTGGACTCGCGCTGCGCCTCGAAGAGCCCGCTGTAGACGAGCGTGTAGCCCTGCGGCAGCTTCACGTCCATCGCGATGGACGCCTGGATGTCCTTGACGGTCGAACCCAGGTCGCGCCCGCGCACGTTCGCCGAGACCACGATGCGGCGGCGAAGGTTCTCCCGAGCGATCTCGTTGGGCCCGAGTTTCTCGACAATCTCGGCGACGTCGCTCAAGAGCACGACGGCGCCCGTGGGGGCCACGAGCCGGACATCCTGAAGGCGCGTCGGGTCGGTCCGGTACGCGTCGGTCAGCGTCAGCACGATGTCGAATGCTTTGAGTCCGTCGAGCACCTGGCCCACGACCTTGCCCTTCGTGGCCGTCTCCATCGCATCCGTTAGCGATTGGGTTGTGAATCCCACGCGGGCGGCGGCGTCGCGCTTGACGGCGATGTGGAGCTGCGGCACGAGCACCTGCTGCTCGACCTGGAGATCGGCCACGCCGGGGATGCCGTTCATCGCGGCCTGCGTCTGTTGCGCCAGGTCTCGGAGCGTGCCCAGATCCTCGCCGAAGATCTTGACCGCGACCATCGCCCGGACGCCGGAGAGCAGGTGCTCAATGCGGTGGCTGATCGGCTGGCCCACGCCAGCGCTCACGCCTGGAAACACCGCGAGCTTCGCTTCAATCTCTGAAAACACCGCTTCACGATTCTTGATCTGGTCCGGCGCCGGCGGCCGGCGTCCGCTCATGAGCGGGCGCTTGTCGGGGTGTTTCGCTTCCTCGATAGTCCAGAGGTCCACGTCGATCTCGGAAGAATGCACTCCCTCGGCGTGCTCGTCCTGCTCCGCGCGGCCGGTCCGCCGCGCCGTGCTCTTGACCTGCGGGATTGAGAGGATGGCTTCCTCGGCCTTGGTCGCCAGCGCGCTGGACTCCGCGAGAGAGATGCCCGGCTGGGCAAAGAACGACACCGTCGCCGTCCCCTCGTTGAAGGGCGGCAGAAACTCCGAACCCAGACGGGTGACGAGAATCCCCGCCCCGATCACGAGCATGGCGAGCGCGCCGAGCACGGCTAGCGGCCGCGGCATCGAGAGCGCGTAGGCCCGCAGCGCCAGCCCCTTGCACAGACGCAGCAGCGGGCCGTCCTTAGTGTGCTCCATCCGCTTGGCGCCAGGGAGCACGTAGTACGCGAGCACGGGCGTGACCGTGAGGGCCACAAGAAGCGACGCGAAGATGCTGATGATGTACGCGGTGGCGAGCGGCGCGAACAGCCGCCCCTCGATGCCCGGGAGGAAGAACGTCGGCAGAAAGACCAGATTGACGATGAGCGTGCCGAGGATGATCGGGTTGCGGACCTCGCTCGAGGCCTCGAAGACGATCGTGAGCGTGGGCTTGGGATGGGCCGCGTGACGGTTCTCGCGCAGGCGCCTGAAGACGTTCTCCACGTCCACCACCGCATCGTCCACCAGTTCGCCGATCGCCACCGCTAGTCCGCCGAGCGTCATGGTATTGACGCTCATGCCGAACCAATGGAAGACCAGGAACGTCGTGATGATCGAGAGGGGCAGCGCCGTCAACGTCACGAACGTGGTCCGCACGTTCATGAGGAAGAGGGCCAGGACGATGACGACCAGAACGGCGCCGATGACCAGCGCCTCGATCACGTTGCCGATCGCGCTCCGGATGAAGTGCTCCTGCCTGAAGACGTCCGGGTTGACGTCCAGGCCTGCGGGGAGAGTCGGGCGGAGTTGAAGGATGGTCTCGTCGAGTTTCCGCGTCAGGGTGAGCGTGTCTGCGCCGGGCTGTTTCTGAACAGCCATGATGACGGCGGGGTGAGCGTTCTCCGAGCCGTCGCCGCGCTTGATTGTCGGGCCGGCCTCGACCACGGTGGCGACATCGCGCACCAAGACTGGCCTGGGGGGCGCGTCGTGGTCCCCCTCCCGCGTCGCGACGAGCGAATCCGCGATCTCCTCCGCCGTCTGCACGCGCCCGAGGTTGCGGACAACCAGTTCCTGCGCGCCCGTCACGACGAACCCGCCGCCGGTGTTCTGGTTGGACGCGGCGAGAGCGTTCTCCAGGTCCTCCATCGACAGGTCGAAGAGCCGCAGCTTGTCCGGGTCGGCTTGCACCCGAAATTGTTTCAACTCGCCGCCCATCACCGTGACCTGGGCGATGCCCGGGATGGACAGGACCGCGGGGCGGAGCACGAACTCCGCCTGCGTCCGCACTTCCATCGGGGAGAGCGTCTTGCTGGACACGCTCATCAGGGCGATCTCGCCCATGATGCTCGACGCGGGCGTCATCACGGGAACGATGCCCGGCGGCAACTTCTCCATGATCGTGCCGAGCCGCTCGGAGACGACCTGGCGGTTGTACTTGAGGTCGGTGCCCCACTCGAACTCGACGTACACGATCGAGAGCCCCAGCGCGCTGCGGCTGCGCACCCGCTCAACGCCGGGAGCGCCGTTGACGGCTGTCTCGATCGGATAGGTGACCTGGGCCTCGACCTCCTCCGGCGCAAGCCCGGGCGATTCACCGAAGATCGTGACGACCGGGCGGTTCAGGTCCGGCAGCACGTCGGTCGGGGTGCGCACCGTGACGTACAAGCCGTAGACGGACACGAGCAGCGCCGCGATGAGCACGAGCACGCGGTTGTGGAGCGACGCTTTGATGATCCAGTTGAGCATTTGGCTTTCCCGGCTTAGTCGTGCGAATGCCCGTGACCGTCGGCGGCCGTGCTCGGCGCTGTCGTGTCTGACGGCGCCTCACCCTTGAGTTGGGAAAGGCTGAACGCCCCGCCGACCACCACGACATCACCGGGCACCAAGCCCTGCGTGATCTCGACGACGCGGTCATCGCGGATGCCGGTCGCCACATCGTGCTTGCGGAAGGTGTCACCCTCCTTGACGAACACGTACTGGAGCGGCCCCTCCTTTACAATCGCCGATGCGGGGACGACGACCGCGGATTCGTGGACGCCGAGGACGACCGAGAGCTCGACGAACTGGCCCTGACGCATCGCGCCGACAGAGTTTTCGGCGTCGATGATGATGTGCCCGGTGCGCTTGGTGGCGTCGATGACCGTGCTGACAAACCGAACCTTGCCCTCACTGTCGGCCGCTCCATCGCTCCCGCTGCGGATTCGCGCAACGGCGCTCTGAGAGGACGCGAGCAGCGGGAGCAGCCGCTCGGGCGCTTCGCCCTCGATCTGCACCACGGCGAGGTCCACGATCTGCGCGATGCTCTGTCCCGCGTCCACGCCCTGCCCGACGATCGCGCTCTGCGCCACGACAATGCCATCGATTGCAGCGGCCAAGAGCAGAACACCGCTCTCGGTCGCTCCGAGCGCGTCGATCACACGCTGGAGGGCGTCCGCCTCGCGGGTAGCTTGGGTGAGTTCCGCTCCGAGGCGGCGGACCTCGCCGCGAGCCTCCACCGATTTCATCCGCTTCTCGCTGAGCGTGTTCTGCGATATCGCCTGCGAGTTGGCTTCGACCCGCTCCAGTTCGTCGCGCGCCAGCGCCTCCCGTTCCCGCGCCGTCTCCAGGAGAGAAGCGGCCTGTTCCGCCCGGCTCCTGGCGATCACCAACTCGCTCGTCAGGCGGAGTGATTCGGGCGAATCAACCTCCGCGACGATGTCACCCACCTCCACGGCGTCACCCGCACGGACGCGGATCGCGCGCACGACTCCAGCGATGCGCGGCGCGACGGCCTGCACGCGGTCGGGGAGAGGCCGCACCAGCCCGGTCAGCCTCACAACATTCTCCACTTGGCCGAAATCGACCTCCGCGGTTCGAAGACCGATCGCGGCAGCGGTCGCCTCAGAGACCCGCTTGAGCGCGTTCGGGTCCGCGGATGGGGCGGCCGGCTTGTTATGCCCTTCATGGGCGAGGGCCGAGAACGCCCACGCGGCCGCCACGGTCACGACCGCGGCAACGGCAAAGGCCGTGCGAGATTGCATGGGAACCTCCGGGACGAGGTGGCGGAACAGGAGATGTATGGACTGACAACGCCAAAGCACGAATGCATCACGCCCCGCGCTCCGGATCACCGGAGGCGAGGAGAAAGCGTGCGCGCAAGAATGCGCGCTACGCGTTTGTCAGATTGTGAGCGCGCAGTGCTGGCGCAGCAGGCTCGTGGGAGGTCGGAAAACTCCCTCATTCGGAGCCCACCGGCACGAAAGTGGATCGAATCCCGAGGTGTCAAACTGCGCTTCGGGAAGGACCGCGATCAATACGAAGCCTGGCAACTCCAGGCGGGGCTTCTCGGGCAGCGACTTGGCCACCTCGTGCGATCCGCAGGCGCAATCGCCGTCGTGCTGGTGCTCCCTGCCCGGCGGCAACTCATGCTGGTCCTCGAGGCCGGTCGCATCTGCGTGCTCGTGATGTTCGCCCGCGAGGTCGTGGTGGTGATGATCGTCGGTCGCTGAAGACTGCGTCGAATGATCGCCGCAGGCGAGGCACACCTGGAACATCGATTCCAAGTTGCAGCAGCAAAGCTGCATCCCGAACGCCGCGACGACGGTGATGATCCACCGAATTCGGTTGGACAGACTCACAGAAACGAGTCTACCGACTCCGGGCGTCGGAATCTACTGGCCAATTCTTGGCCCGAACACATGGCGTTGGGTGCCGCAAGGTGTCGCGTGCCGGTGTGGACTCGTCTGGCGCATGAAAAAGGAGACATAAGAAGGACGCTCCACTCTGCGGATGAGCTCCGCCGCCGTCCCCCGCGCTGGCGGTGGGGCTTCGCGTCAATCCGGGGGTATCGCTCGTCCAGGAGGTGGTGTGGCAATGGGGTCATGCACCTCGTGGGGCAAGATCACCCTGGCTGCAGAGTTAGCCGATTAGGAGAGTAGATTCCAGGAGTTTGAGATCGGCAGCCTGCCGATGCCGGGAACCGGCTGCGGTCTCGGAGCGTCAATCAGGTTCTAGCCGTCGGGTGGCCGATACCCTAGCATCCGCTGATAGTGCCCAAAATGCGCCGCATCCGCCCCAACCCGCTGATCGCCTGGCTCTGCCTGATTTCCTTCGGGCTCACCAACACCTTGCTCGCGGGCGGGTTGGCTGTGTGCCGCGATGCGCACGGCGGGTCCCGGATCGAGTGGGGGTGCAGCCGGAACACGAGCGGCGAATGCGTGTCGAGCTGCGGGGGCGGCGTCAGCAGCGATTCGCCGGACGATCGTGGAGACCCACATCCATGCACTGATACGCCGTTTGAAGGCGTTCCCAAAGTGGTCAAGGCGCAGCCGCGCGAGGCAAACGCGGTGCTGGCTCCGACGCTGGTCGCTGTGCCCTCGTTGTGGGTTGATATGCGCGAACAGACGCGGCGCCTCTGCTCCCGCGTCGAGCCGGAGCGCCCGCCCGAAGCGCTCGAGCGCATCCGGGCCATTGTTCTCCTCGTTTAGGGACTAACGCTCAACCGAGACTCCGCTGAGGACTCTCGGTGGTTGTCGCCGCGCCCGCATGTCCGTGCGCGTCGCGGCGCTCGCGCGTCCCCGTACGACATTCGAGGAAAGCCATGCCAATCCGCGCCATCGGCGGCGCGGGACCCAGTCGCGCTGCGGTCCCGTGTGCAGCCACGATTCTGATCGTCCTCCTCAGCGGGTGCGCCGCGACCCGACCCGATCCGCAGGCCGAGGCCGCTGCGGCCCTGGCGGTTGGGCTTGAAGCCGCCATCACCTTCCGCGCCGAGGGCGGCCCGCTGGATGAGCCCGCCGCGGGCGATGCCCTCACTCTGGCCGACGCGGTCCATCGCGCGGTGACCACCGACCCCGGGCTTCAGGCGGCGCTCGCCCGCGTCCGGATCGCGATGGCCGACGCGAATCAGGCCCGGCTCTTGCCCAACCCTGTGCTCAACTTCGTCCTTCGGTGGGGCCCGGGCACGCCGCAGATCGAAGTTTCGCTCGCCCAGGACCTCATCCAACTATTCCAGATTCAAAGGCGGTCGAGCGCGGCGGACAACCGCTTGCAGCAGGCTGCCACAGACGCCGTCACGGTGGCGCTCGATGTCACCGCAGAGGTCCAAGAGCGGTACTTGGCCGTGCAGGCTTCCGACCGCCTCATCCCCGTCCTCAAGAGCAGGCTGGAGATTTTGGGTCGCCTCACCACGGTTGCGACCAAGCGGTTGGAGGGCGGCGAGGGCACGCGCGCGGACGTGACGACTCTCGACGCCCAGCGCGTTGAGTTGGAGGTCGAGATCGCAGACGCCCGGCTCCGCCAGCGGGAGGAGCGCCTACGCATGGCGCGGTTGATCGGCGAGCCCTCCGGAACCGCCGCGTGGGCGCTCGACGAATGGACTCCTCCGGTCGTCATCGCGATCGATGAAGGACAGTGGATCGAAGCCGCGCTCACGAACCGCCCTGACGTGCAGGCCGTCGCGTGGAGACTGGCCGCGCTCGGCGACGACTACGCGTTGGCCAAGCTGCTGCCGTGGGAGGGAGCCTCGGTTGGCATCGACGCCCAAAGGGACCCCGACTGGTTCGCCGGCCCATCCATCTCGACACCTATTCCCATCTTCGACATGGGCCAAGCGCGCAAGGCACGCGTCACCGCCGAGCAGATTGAAGCCCGGCATTCGCTCACGCTCTCCCGGCGAAAGGTCGTGGAAGAGGTCCGTGTCGCGCACCAGGCGCTCGCCGGGAACCTCGCCAACCTCCACCGTGTTCGCCAGGAGTTGATCCCCCTGCAACAGGAGCGGCGCGACCAGGCCGAACGGGCGTACCGGGCTGGTCAAACCGACGTGATCGCTCTGTTCCTCGCTGAACAAGACCTGCGGGCCACGCAGGCCAAGGCCATCGACGTCGAACGCCAAACGGGCCTTGCGAGGATTCGCTTGCACCGCGCTGTCGGCGGGCCGGGCGTGGCGTCGCAACTGGCCTCAGTCGTCCCCGGGAGCGCCCCTCTCGTTTCTCATCCGATCACCGAATCCCCCGCTCCATTGACAACACCCCACAACCAACCGCGGCATGCTGCCGCTGATCCGGAGATTGTGCGATGACGACCAGCGCGTCCTTCCGTGTTCCGCGAGCTGCGCGGGCGTTCTACCGGCTGCCGTCGCTCCTGGCCCTCGCCGTGTTCGCGGCGGCGCTTCCCGCTGATCGTGCCGCCGCCCAGCACGAGGGGCACGATCAGCATGAGCAAAAGGCGGCGGCTCCCGGGGCCGCGCACGCGCAGAAGGAGAAGTCGCCATTCGAGTGGGGTGGCGTGTACGAGCTCCCTTCAGGCGTGACCGACCTCGTCGTCCAACCCGGGCCAGACGCGAGCATTGACATCGCGCTCGTTCCGGTGTCGGACGCGTCGGAGTCGGCGTTCGGCGCCGCGGCCGAAGAAGCCGAGCGGGTTTTCGCGGGGACGGTGAGGCCCGTCCGGCCCGGGGAGGAGCTGAAGCCCGGTTCTCAGTTCTACCAACTTCGCGTCGAGGGGCAGGCGGAAATGCGCTTCAAGGTGCGGACCACCAGCGCGGGCCGGTACGCGCTGTTCACCCAGCACTTCGCCGACGAGTTCCAGACGATCTTCGTGACGACCGGAGATGGCGGTCAGAAGGTCTTCCCGCAGGCGACGCGGAACTTCGTGGACCGCTTCGGCCAGATCGTGATTCAACCCGCGGCGGTCAAGGCCTTCGGGGTCAAGCTCGAAGCGGCTGCGCTGCGCACGCTCGCGCCTTCGTTCACCGCCCCCGCGCGTGTCGCATACAACACCGAGCGGTTGGCCCACATTGGCTCAGCGGTGGTCGGGCGCGTGGCCTCGCTCCCCGTTCGTCAGGGCGACGCGGTCGAGCAGGGCGCCACGCTCCTAGTGGTGGACAGCCCCGAACTGGGCGAGGCGCAGAGCGATTACCTGCAGAAGCGCACGATGGCCCGGGCTGCGGCGCCCATCGTTGAACTCTCCAAGAGCGCCGCGGAGCGGGCCAAGAAGCTCTACGACGAATCTGAGGGCATCTCACTCACCGAGGTGCAGAAGCGGCTGGCGGATCTTCAGTCCGCCGAGTCAGCGCTCCTCAACGCGCGGGCCGCGACGACCGGCGCAGCAAATCGCCTCGGGCTACTCGGCATGACGGAAGCCGAAATCAAGACCCTCGACGAAACCGGCGTCATCATGCCCCAGTACACGGTGCGGGCGCCCATCGCCGGCCATGTCATCCGCCGCGATGTCACCTTGGGTGAACTGGTCGGGCCCGATCGCGACTCGCTCATGATCGTCGCCGACACGCGCCGGCTCTGGGTGCTGGTCGATGTGCCCGAGATGCGCCTCCGCGATGTGGCGGTGGGCTCGACCGCACGGATCACCGTCGCGGCGTTCCCCGGCGAGTCCTTCGAGGGCGCCGTGTCATTCATCAGCGCGGACCTCAACGAAGGCACGCGCACCGCGCAAGTTCGCGTCGAAGTGGACAACGCCCGCGGCATGCTCCGCCCGGGCCTGTTCGCACAAGCGGAGATCATCGCCGCATCGAACGCAGCGGAAGGCGCCGCGAGCAAGGGCGCGCTCGCCGTGCCGGAATCCGCGATCCAGGTGATCGAGGGCAAGCCGGTGGTGTTCGTGCCCTTCACCGAGAAGCCCAACACGTTCCTCAAGCGTCCGGTGACCGTCGGCGCCGCAGTTGGCGGGATGCTGCCGGTGCTCTTCGGCCTGCGCGAGGGTGAGTCGATCGTCACCGCCGGCACGTTTATCCTCAAGGCCGAGTTGGGCAAGTCCTCGGCGAAGCACGAGCACTAGTCGGCGCCCCGCGCTCCGGCGCATCTCCGCTCACCGCATCGACCTACGACGGAGCGACAGGACCGCTCTCGCGATTGCAAAGGACGATCCCTCATGCTCGAACGAATCCTGCACTTCTCCATCCGCAACCGCTGGCTCGTCGTTCTAGCGACGGTGGTTGTCGCGGCCGTGGGCGCGTGGTCGCTCACGCGGCTGCCCATCGACGCCGTGCCCGACATCACGAACAACCAGGTCCAGATCAACACCATGTTCCCGTCCCTCTCGCCCGGCGAGATCGAGACGCAGGTGACCTTTCCGATCGAGACTTCGCTCGCGGGCATCCCCGGCCTGGAGTACACCCGCTCGCTCTCGCGCAACGGGTTCTCGCAGGTCACGGCGGTCTTCGACGATGCGATCGACATCTACTTCGCCCGTCAGCAGGTGCTTGAGCGCCTCGGCGATGCGCGCGAGAAACTGCCCGCGGGAGCCGAGCCCAAGATGGGGGCGATTTCGACCGGTCTGGGCGAGATTTACATGTACACGGTCGAGTACCAACACCCTGGCGGCGAGGGTGCGCCCATCGCTGCCGAAGGCGACGGTGGGAAGGAAGCAGGATGGCGCCCTGACGGGAATTACGTGACGCAAGAGGGCCATGCCCTCGCCAATGATTTCGAGCGAGCCGCGTACCTCCGCACGGTGCAGGACTGGATCATCGCGCCCCAATTGCGCGGCGTGAAGGGCGTGGCCGCGGTCGACTCCATCGGCGGGTACGTCAAGCAGTATCACGTCCAGCCCGACCCCATGAAACTGGTGAGTTATGGGCTCACATTCGCCGATGTGATCGAAGCGCTGGAGGCCAACAACGCCAGCGCCGGCGCTGGCTACATCGAGCACAAGGGCGAGGCCTACACGGTTCGCGCCACGGGTCGGATCGCGAGCATCGAGCAGATCGCCAAGATCGTGGTGGGTGAGCAGCGCGGCACGCCCATTCACGTGGACGATGTCGCTAGCGTTGGGCTTGGCAAAGAGCTCCGCTCGGGCACGGGCAGCGAGAACAGCGGCGAGGTCGTGGTCGGCACCGCCATGATGCTGATCGGCTCCAACAGCCGCATCGTGTCATCGGCGGTGGACGCCAAGCTCACCGAGATCAACAAGAATCTGCCCCCGGACATCCACGCCAAAGTGGTGCTCAACCGCACCAAACTGGTGGATGCGACCATCGCCACCGTGACAAAGAACCTTGCCGAGGGCGCGATCCTCGTAATCGTGGTGCTGTTCCTTCTGCTCGGGAACATCCGGGCCGCGATCATCTGTGCGCTGGCCATCCCCTTGTCCATGCTCATGACGGCAACGGGCATGGTGCAGGGCAAGGTCACGGGCAACCTGATGTCCCTGGGCGCGATCGACTTCGGCCTCATCGTGGACGGGGCGGTCATCATCGTCGAGAACTGCCTGAGGCGCTTGGCCGAGAGGCAACACCACGAGAAGCGCTTACTCACCCTTCAGGAGCGGCTGCACGAGGTGATGGTCGCCGCCAAGGAGATGATCCAGCCCTCGGTCTACGGCCAGGCCATCATCATCATCGTCTACTTCCCGATCCTCTCGCTCAGCGGCGTCGAAGGCAAGATGTTCGTGCCGATGGCGATCACTGTCATTCTCGCGCTCGTCGCGGCGTTCATCCTGTCGATGACCCTCGTGCCGGCGCTGGTTGCCATCCTGATTAGGGGTCGGGTCAAGGAAGGCGACAACTTCATCATCCGCTGCGCGAAGGCGGTTTACGCGCCGGCGCTCCGCTGGGCCCTCCGCGGCCGGTGGGCCGTGGTCGGATCGGCGGCGCTCGCTTTCGCCGGTTCGCTGGTCTTGTTCACCCGCATGGGGCAGGAATTTATCCCCGTCCTGGACGAGCGGGACATCGCCATGCACGCGCTGCGCATCCCCAGCACGGGGCTGACGCAGTCGATGGAGATCCAGTTCGAGGTCGAGCGGGCGGTCCGCACCGTCCCCGAGGTCGCGTTCGTCTATTCAAAGACCGGCACCGCGGAGATGGCCTCGGACCCTATGCCCCCCAGCACGTCCGACACGTTCATCATCCTGAAGCCGAAGGACCAATGGCCGAATCCCAAGGTCGCCAAGGCCGACGTGATCGCTCGGATCGAGGCGGCCGTCGAGCAGGTGCCCGGCAGCCGGTACGAGTTCCTGCAGCCGATCCAGATGCGGTTCAACGAGCTGATCGCGGGCGTCCGCGGCGACGTGG
>CAYVSR010000035.1:0-11802 GCA_964453125.1 uncultured Phycisphaeraceae bacterium
AGGCGAAGCTCACGCCCACCACGCCGGGAGGCGCCGACCAGTTCGGCCAGAGCGTGGCGATCGAGACCGAGGCCGCGCTCATCGGCTCCGGTCTGACCGGCGCGACCGACGCCGGACGTGCGCAGGTGTTCCTCCGCCGCCCATCGGGCCTGTGGCAGGCGTGGTCCGTGCTCGAGCCGGCCGACATCGGCGCGGGCGACGAGTTCGGCGCCGCCGTTGCGCTCATTGGCGAGCGCGGCGCGGTGGGCGGCAAGTTCCTCAACTGGTCCGCGCCCGACGCGGGCGGCTGCGTGCTGGTCGCCGTCGGGAGGCGCCCCGGCGACACCGACGGCGACGGCAGCGTGGACTTCGTCGACCTCAATCATGTGCTGAGCGACTACGGCCAGTTCGGGTCCGGGCTGCCGGGTGACGTGAACGCGGACGGCCTGGTCGATTTCGTGGACCTGAACATCGTCCTCGGCGAGTTCGGCGCCGCCTGTTGAGACAACTCAAGCCCGAATCGTGACCGTTTCGAGGGGGAAGCCTCGCGCCCGGCGCGGCGATCGCTGCGATACTGATAGTTCGGGAGACCGCCGTGCCCGCGCGCGGCCCACGAGACAGATCCGGCGATGGCGCGGCATCCCCCGCGTCCCGCCGCCCAGAGGAGGACCACAATGATGATCGCCCGTTCGTTCACGTTCGCCCGCACCGCGCTCGCGCTGGTCGGGCTCGTCGGCGCATCCTGCGTCGCCACAGCCGGCATCCACGACATGGTCTGCGTGCTCATGCCGCAGCAGGAGGTGCCGCCCAATGCCTCGCCCAACGCGACGGGCGCAGGCGTGTTCAAGGTCGACACGACCGCGAACACGGTGTCGTACTACATCGTCGTCGGAGGGCTTTCCGCTGCGGAGACCGCCGCGCACATCCACGGCGCCGCGAACCCCGGCGTCAACGCGGGCGTGCTGCTTCCGCTGGCGCTCGGCACGGTCAAGACCGGCGTCTGGAACTACGCCCAGGCGCAGGAGGCGGACATCCTCGCCGGGCGCATGTACGTCAACGTGCATACCGCCGCGTTCCCCGGCGGCGAGGCGCGCGGGCAGATCGTCACGCACGTCGCCGACCTCGACAGCGCCCAGGAAGTCCCCGCGAACGCGTCGACGGCGCGAGGCTTCGGCCTGGTCACGCTCGACAAGGCGGCCAAGACCCTCTCGTATTACGTCGTCCACAACGTGGCCGGCGAGACCGCGGCGCACATCCACGGCTTCGCGCGCCACGGCGTGAACGCGGGCGTTTCGATCCCCCTGCCCCTCGGCAGCCCCAAGATCGGCGTCGCGCCGTACGCCGCGGCCGACGAGGACCGGATTCTCGACGGCATGTTCTACATCAACATCCACTCCGGCGCGTTCCCCGGCGGCGAGATCCGCGGGCAGCTGTGCCACACGATCCTGCCGCACGACGGCGTGCAGGAAACCCCGGTCAATGCGACCACCGCGGTGGGCGTGGGCTACATCGCGATCGACCGCGCGACGGACAACCTCTCATACGACTTCCGCCACACCGGGCTCAATACGGCCGAGACCGCGGCGCACATCCACGGGTTCGCGCCGCGCGCCGTCGCGGCCGGCGTCCTCCACCCGCTCGCGCTCGGCGCCCGCAAACTGGGGGTATGGAACTACCCGGCGGCGAACGAGGGTCAGATCGTCACGGGGCGCACGTACGCCAACTTCCACAGCTCGAACTTCCCCGGCGGTGAAATCCGCGGGCAGATCTCGTTCGACTGCTCTCGCATCGGCGACACCAATGGCGACAACATGGTCAACTTCGCGGACCTCAACTCCGTCCTCAGCAGCTTCGGCCAAGTTGGCGGCGGGCTCGGCGGCGACGTGAATGGCGACGGCGCCTGCAACTTCACCGACCTGAACCTCACGCTCAGCGGGTTCGGTCAGACCTGCTCGTGACCTGATAATCCCCGGCGTTTCAGGGGGCATCCCCTCATGACACACCCAGCGCCCCGGGGGCCGACCCCGGGGCGTTTCGTTTCCGCCTCCTGCCCGCTCTGCCCAGAGTTCCCACCTAGTCTCGCGCAAAGCGCTGACGGAGATCGGTTTTCCATTGACTGTCCGCCATCCCCAATGGAGAATCTGGGTAAGCGTCGGCAGTCACGGCCGACCCGTCCACGGTGCGCTGCGCCCGGTGTCGGTGCGCAGCGGCTTCGCGGCGGCGGCCCAGGTCCGGCGAGGCTCGGTCACACACACCCTTCGAGAGGTCACGCTCCATGCAGAAGAAGACCATGCGGCTGGCGTTCGCTCCGATCACCGCGACCATCCTGCTCGCCGCCGCGGGCAGCGCCATGGCCGCCGAGCGCGTGAACGAGCGTCGCCTGTCCGTGCGAGGCGCCGAGATCACCCTCTGGAACACCGACGCGCGCGATGGCTCGGGCGTGTCCTACACGATCGACCTGCCCAACGGCGGGAAGACCACCGTCGAGAACGCGCAGTACACCCTCGGCCTCGCCGCCGTGCAGGGCGACCCGCTCCTGCGTGACGCCGCCGGCCCCGGCGCGCTCATGACCGGCGGCTCGGGCGTGTACATCGTGCAGTTCCACACCCAGCCCCTCGAGCAGTACACCAAGGAGATCGAGGCCGCCGGCGGCACGATCTACCAGTACATGGCGCAGTACGCCTACGCCGTGAAGCTCGACGAGGCCGGCGCCGCCGCGGTCAGCGCGCTCCCCTTCGTCCGCTGGGTCGGCGAGTATCAGCCCCTCTACAAGATCGAGGGCGACATCCTCCTGCGCGACTACGGCATCGACGTGGGCGACGGCTTCCGCGGGCACATGCAGGGCTTCAACACCGCGCGCGGCTCGGGCGTCAACGCCTCGCCCGTCGCGGTCATGCTCTTCGAGGGCAGCCGCGAGGCGATGGCCTCGGTCGTCGCGAACATCGGCGCGATCGGCGGCGGCGTGAACGGCGCCCCCGTTGACGGCCGGCACCTCGAGGCCGTGCTCACCGGCGCGCAGATCGCCGAGCTGGCGCGCAACCCGCTCGTCCAGTGGATCGAGCCCACCGGCCCCTGGGGCACGGACATGGACAACGGCCGCGTCGTCATGGGCGCGAATTACATCGCCGGCCAGACTGCGCCCCCGAACCCCGCCACCGGCTACAACGGCGAGGGCGTCCGCGGCGAGATCTGCGACACCGAAACGCTGGTCACGCACCAGGACTTCCAGGTCAACCCCATCATCGTCGCCATCGCCGGCAACTCCGGCCTGCACGGCTCGGCCTGCTCCGGCATCAACTTCGGCACCGGCGCCGGCAACTTCGCCGCCAAGGGCTTCATGCCCGCCGGCCAGGGCATCTTCGCCAACTCGTCCTCGCTCCTCGGCGCCGGCGGCCTCACGAACCGCATGAACCACACGATCGCGCTCCAGGCCGCGCCCTACTTCGCCGTGTTCCAGACCAACAGCACCGGCGACCCGCAGATCACCACGTACTCCTCCATCTCCGCGGGCATGGACAACATCCTCTTCCAGAACGAGGTGCTGCACCTCCAGTCGCAGTCCAACACCAACAACCAGAACTCCCGCCCGCAGGCGTGGTCGAAGAACATGGTCTCCGTCGGCGGCCTCAACCACTTCAACAACACCAACCCCGCGGACGACTCCTGGTCCGGCGCCTCCATCGGCTACGGCAGCGACGGCCGCGCCAAGCCCGACATCGCCAACTGGTACGACCAGACTCTCACCACGTGGGGCAGCGGCGTCACCAGCTACACCAACTTCAGCGGCACGAGCAACGCCACACCGATGTCCGCCGGCGCCTCGGGCCTCTTCCACCAGATGTGGCACCAGGGCATCTTCGGCAACACCGTCGGCGCGTCGGTGTTCGCCAGCCGCCCGAAGATCAGCCTCGCCAAGGCCATCCTGATCAACACGGCCAACCAGTGGCAGTTCACCACCTGGACGACCGGCCAGGCCGAGCCCAACCGCTCGCGCCGCAAGCAGGGCTACGGCCACCCGAACGTGCAGAACATGTACGACCTCCGGAACAACATGTTCTGGGTCAACGAGGCCGACGTCCTTCAGAACCTCCAGAGCAAGACCTACTCGGTCCGCGTCGTCAACGGCTCGACCACGCCCTTCAAGGCCACCATGGTCTATCAGGACCCGCAGGGCAACCCCGCCACGCAGGGCCAGCACCGCATCAACAATCTCAACCTCAAGGTCACCGACCCCAACGGCGTCGTCTACTGGGGCAACTGGGGCCTCGCCAACCAGCTCGCCGCGAACGGCGGCATCAACAACTGGGCCAACGGCGCGGCCGCCCCCTCCGAGGGCATGTGGTCCGTCGCCGGCGGCGCCGCCGACCAGAAGAACACCGTCGAGAACGTCTTCGTGCAGACCCCGGCCCCCGGCGTCTGGACGATCGAGATCACCGCGGCGGAACTCGTCCAGGACGCGTTCCCCCGCCCCACGCCCTCGGGCGCGGTTGACGCCACCTTCAGCTTCGTGGTCACCGGCGCCGTCCGCGCCTCGTGCCCCGGCGACACCAACGGCGACAACATCGTGAACTTCGCCGACCTCAACGCATGCCTCAGCAACTTCGGCGCGGTCGGCGCCACGCTCGCCATGGGCGACGTGGACGGCGACGGCGACGTTGACTTCGGCGACCTCAACATCATCCTCAGCAACTTCGGCTTCGTGTGCTAAACAACTGACGACGCGCTGGGGGTGACCCCCATCGTTCGCGGCGCATCTCGAACCCACCAACCCCGGCGCCACCGCCGGGGTTTTTCATTGCGCGCCGCCCCCGCGGCCCACATTCGGTCGGCCGGGGGCGGTTTGCCCTTGACGCGGCCCGGGGGTGTGGTCCACTAGCGTGGGTGGGCGGGGCTCGCGAACGGGCGCCGCGGTTATCGCTGCTTTCACGAGGATCCCCCATGCGCGCCCTGTCGCTCCTGCTCGCCGCTCTCGCCGCCCCGCGTCCCTCGCCGCCGGGCTCTTCGCCCCCGGCCCGGTGACCGACTGCCTGCGCCCCGCGACCTCGCGCCCCGCGCTCGCGGCGTGCTTCGCCGAAGGGACCGACCCCGAGTACATGCACGCCGTGATGGAGTGGGTGAGCGCCAACTCGAACCCCGGGGGCGGGCCCGACTTCAACACCGGCGCGCGCTGGACGAACACCTCCTTCGGCGCCACGGGCGTCACGGGCGACCCCATCCAGCTCTCGTACTCCTTCCCCTCCGACAACCTCGGCGGGATCGGCGGCGGCCTCACCACGCAGAACCAGCTCAACGCGAGAATGGCCCAGTGGTTCGGCAGCGTGGCCGCCGGGCAGGCGCTCGTCGCTTCGGTCTTCGACCGGTGGAGCCAGCTCGCCGGCCTCCGCTTTGTGCAGGTCTCCGACGACGACGCGCCGTGGGGCGCGTCCGGCGGCGCCACGCGCGGCGACGTGCGCATCGTCTCGATCAACATCGACAACCCCGGCAACGTCCTCGCCTTCAACTTCTTCCCCGACACGGGCGACATGGTCATCGACGCCACCGACGGCTTCGGCTCCGGCGGGAACAACTTCCGCTTCTTCCGCAACACCGTCTCGCACGAGCACGGCCACGGCTGGGGCGCCGCGCACGTCTGCCCGCAGAACTCCACCAAACTCATGGAGCCCGGCCTCAACACCAACTTCGACGGCCCGCAGCACGACGACATCCGCGGGGCGAACTTCAACTACGGCGATCTCCTCGAGAACAACGACAGCGCTGGCGCGCCCTCCTTCCTGCCGCTGAACAACGGCCAGGCGTCCGTCCCCACGCTCTCGATCGACCGCCTCGGCGACAACGACTGGATCCGCGTGAACCTCTCCGGCGCCGGGCCGCTCACCGTGACGATCACCCCCACCGGGTTCACGTACGACTCGTCCACGCAGGGCGCATCCTGCGGCTCGGGGAACTTCGTGAACTCGATGGCCGCGGACCTCGCGCTCGAGCTGTACTCGAACGGCGGCGCCACGCTGCTCCTGAGCCGCAACCAGAACCCCATCGGCCAGGGCGAGTCGTTCACCAGTTTCCAGATCCCGTCCAGCGGCGACTACCTGCTCCGCGTGTTCGCGGCGTCGCACCCCACGGGCGGCTGCCAGATCTACTCGCTGAGCGTCGCGCACGTGGCGGCGGCGTGCCCGGGCGACGCCAACGGCGACCGCATCGTGAACTTCGCCGACCTCAACATCGTGCTCTTCCAGTTCGGCGTGGTGGGCCCGAACACGCCCGGCGACCTGAACGCGGACGGCGTGGTCAACTTCCTGGACCTCAACCTCGTGCTCTCGAACTTCGGCCTGACTTGCTGAGGGGGGCCGCGATCTCCCCGGACGGGGCGGGGTTGGCTCGGGAGAGGCCCCTCTTTCTGAGGCGAGGGTCCGAAAACCGCTTGACGGCGCCGGGGCCGGTGGTCAACTATCTGGGTCGGGATTTCGTCCTGTGCGCGGGCCCGCCGCGCGGGCGACATCCCCGCCGCCCCAGGCGCCGGTGTTCGGCGCGGTCGTGTCAAGGCGGCGAGCGTGGTGATGCAGGGGAACGCGCGAGCGTCGGATGATCCGGCGGCGCGCGGCCGAGAGGGGATCCAGGAATGTCCAAGGCTTTCGCGTTCGCCGGCGTCGTCGGCGCGGTCTGCTCGTTCTCGGCGCTCGCGGCTGCGCCGCTCTTCGGCGCCGGCCCCGTGTCCTCGTGCCTCCGGCCGGGCGCATCGGTCATGCCGGTGGCGGCGTGCGCGGCGCCGGGGACGGACCCCGAGTACGCGGCGGCATTCTACGCCTGGATGCTGGACCCCAACGGCGTTGACTACAACCTGACGACGCGCTGGAACAGCACGATCCTGGGCGGGTTCACGACGCTGGGCAACCCGACCACGGTGACTTACTCGTTCCCGGCCGACACGCTCACCGGCATCGGCGGGGGCATCACCAATCAGAACGTGCTCAACGCCAAGATGGCGCAGTGGTTCGGCAGCGTCGCCAACGGCAAGGCCAAGTTCCGCCAGATCTTCGACCGGTGGGAGGCGATCTCCGGGCTGCGCTACGTCGAGACCAACGACGACAGCGCCGCGTGGGGTTCGGGCGGCGTGCTCAACGTCCGCGGCGAGATCCGAATCGTGTCGATCAACATCGACGGCGGGAGCAACATCCTCGCGTTCAACTCGTTCCCGTCCAACGGCGACATGGTGATCGATTCATCGGAGAACTTCGGCTCGGCCACCGCCGACTTCCTGTTCTTCCGCAACGTGATCGCGCACGAGGCAGGGCACGGGTTCGGCCTGCTCCACGTCTGCCCGGCCATCGCCACCAAGCTGATGGAGCCCTTCATCAGCACCTCGTACGACGGCCCCCGCCACGACGACACCCGCGCCATTCAGTCCCAGTACGGCGACACGCTCGAGAACAACGACACCTCCGCGACCGCGAACAACCTCGGGGCGCTCACCCTCCCCCTCGCCGTCACCAACGTGTCGATCAACGCGCTCAACGACGCGGACTTCTACCGCGTCACCTCGGGCGTCGCCGCCGCGAACGTGGACGTCACCGCCACGCCGATCGGGTTCACGTACGACTCCTCCACGCAGGCGGGCAACGGGAGCTGCAACTCGGGCAACATCATCAACACCAACAACGTCCAGGACCTCGTGCTGGAGGTTCTGGCGGCCAACGGCGTGACGGTCCTCGCCAGCGCGAACCTCACCGGCCTTGGAGGCATCGAGAGCATCACCGGCGTCGCCCTCGCGCCGAACACGAACTACTTCCTTCACGTGCGCTCGAACAACACGGGCGTGCTCGGCAACCAGTCCCAGCTGTACCGACTCGATGTCGTGGCCTCCGCCCTGCCCCCCTGCCCCGGCGACGCCAACGGCGACCGCGTCATCAACTTCCAGGACCTCAACATCGTGCTCGGTCAGTTCGGCCAGTCCGGCCCCGGCCTCGCCGGCGACGTGACGGGCGACGGCACGGTGAACTTCTCCGACCTCAACCTCGTGCTCTCGAACTTCGGCATCTCCTGCTGAGCCTCGGCCGCGCTCGACGCGCCGCCCACGGGAGAATCGCGTGCGTGAACACCCCGTCGCGTGCGGCGCCGCGCTGGCGCTCGCACATGTCCTTTCCCCCCTCGCGCACGGCGCGGGCGCGGTGATCGTCGCGCCCCGGCCGGTCGGCGCGTGCCTGCGCCCGGGCGACGGGCCCGCGCCGGCCATCGCGGCGTGCGCCGCGCCCGGCGCCGACCCGGAGTACGTCGCCGCCTTCTACGACTGGATGCTCGCCCAGTCGGGCCTCACCGACTACTTCACCACCACGCGATGGTCCAACACCATCCTCGGCGGGAACACCGCGCTAGGCAGCCCGACCACCGTCACCTACTCGTTCCCCTCCGATGCGCTGGGGGGCATCTCCGGCGGGCAGACCACCCAGAACCAGCTCAACGCCAAGATGGTGCAGTGGTTCGGCAGCGTGGCGAACGGCAAGGCGAGGTTCCGCGTGGTCTTCGACCGCTGGGAGGCGCTCTCCGGCCTGCGCTATGTGGAGACGAGCGACGACGACGCGGGCTGGTTCATGGGCGGCGCGCTCGGGTTTCGCGGCGAGATCCGCATCGTCTCCATCGTGATCGATGGGGGCAGCAACACGCTCGCGTTCAATTTCTTCCCACCCAACGGCGACATGGTGCTCGACGCCGCCGACGCCTTCGGCTCATTCAACGACGACTATCTGTTCTTCCGCAACGTCGTGGCGCACGAGGCGGGCCACGGCTTCGGTCTGCTGCACGTGTGCCCCACCCTCGGCACGAAGATCATGGAGCCCCAGATCAGCACGGCCTACGACGGGCCGCGCCACGACGACGTCCGCGCCGTGCAGGCGCAGTACGGCGACACGATCGAGAACAACGACACCTTCGCCACCGCGACGGACCTGGGCGTCCTTCCCTCGTTCGTCGCGATCACGAATCTCTCCATCAACTCGCAGACCGACCCGGACATCCTGCGCTTCGTCGCCCCGGCGATCGAGGGCGCGGTGGACATCGTGGCGACGCCCATCGGCTTCCAGTACGACTCCTCGCCGCAGAACGGCAACTGCACCACCGGCAACATCATCGACTCGCTGCTCGTGCAGGACCTCGCGCTGGACGTGCTGGCGGGCGACGGCGTGACCGTGCTGGCGACCTCGAACAGCGCGGGTCTTGGCGGCGTCGAGCGCGTGCTCGGCCACGCGCTCGCGCCGGGGGCCTCGCGGTTCGTCCGCGTGCGATCGGTCGGGCTCGGCTCGCTGGGCAACCAGACGCAGATGTACCGGCTGGACATCAACCCCGCGGCGCCGGCGCCCTGCCCGGGAGACGCGAACGGCGACGACGCCGTGAACTTCCTCGATCTCAACATCGTGCTCGGCCAATTCGGCCAGAGCGGTTCCGGGCTGGCCGGCGATGTCACCGGCGATGGGGTGGTCAACTTCGTGGACCTGAACCTCGTGCTCTCGAACTTCGGGGTCTCCTGCTGACCCCGGCAGCCCACCCTGACGCCTGGCCATCCTGACGCCCCGCTCCCAGCCCGGGGCCGTCAGCGGCTTCGGGCGGCCTCGCTGGCGCCGCTAGACTCCCACGCCCGTTAGACCCCGCGGGGGGAACCGCGGGCCCGGCCGGGCCGAATCGTCACGGGTGCGACGCTGCCGGGGCCGTCGCTCCCGGCGCCCTCGCCAGGCCGTCCAGACGCCCCGCCGGCAGCCCCCCAGCCCGGACCCCGGAGATCGCACGCATGCCCGAGCCCCGCCCCACGCTCGCCCGTCGCCCCGCCGCAGCCGATCGTGGCGCCTCCGGCTACCCGGGCCTCCCGGCCTTCACGCTCATCGAGCTGCTCGTCGTGGTCTCCATCATCGCCCTGCTGATCGGCATCCTGATCGCCGTGCTGGGCAACGTGCGCGATGCGAGCAAGAAGACGGCGTCGGTGGCCCTGTGCAACGACGTGATCAACGCCAGCGCCCAGTTCACCATCGACACGCGTCGCACTCCGGGACGGTTCGATGCGCGGATCATGGGCGCCGAAGGCAACATCGACTCCGGGTTCTCGAACAGCGAGAACGTGCTGCTCGACCTCGCGGGCGGCATTGTCGTGGATGACCTCGTGAACGGCATGCTCAACGGCTCGCCGGCGAACGCGCCGGCGCCGAGCGACGAACCAGATGATCCTGGGTTCACGCACGTGCAGGTCGGCCCGCGCGAGACGGCCGGCTCGCCCGTCACTGCCACCACAGTGCAGGTCAACAACGCGCTCGTCGGCACCGAGAAGGCCGGCGGCGGGTATCTGCAACTCAAGTCAGACCATCTTCAGGCCGTGCAGGGGCAGGCTGGCGACGACCCCGGGTCTGCACCGCGCCGGGGCATGGTGGACATCCTCGATTCGTTCGGCCAGCCGCTGCTCATCTGGACGGCCGACGAGAGCGCCGGCGCACAGCCGGAGAACTTTTCGCTGCTCGAGTCGCAGGTCAGCGGCACGCCCACGGCGAGCGAAGTGGCGCCCTTCTATTGGATGTCGAACGGGTCGTACCTGTCGGCCACGGCGCTGGGCGAGCGGGCTCGCGACCAGTCGACGCTGAGCACGATGGGCTCCGGAAACACCACCACGGTTCTCGGACGCCAGAAGCGCGTGCATTCGCTCGACGGCGTGCTCGGCTCGCCCTCGTTTCCGCGCCAGGACCCGATCAATTCGAACGGTCTGCTGATCCCCGCGAAGGCCCGAGGATCGGTTGTCGTCATCTCCGCCGGTCCAGACCAGGTCTACTTCGCCAAGAAGCAGGATCCCACCCGGGGCGCGACTGACCCGAACGTGCGAGACCTGGTCAATTATGCCCCGACCCGCGACGCGATGACGCCGAGTCCGACCAATCCGTCCGATCCCTCGCTGAACGAGGCCCCGCAGTTCGACGACGTGATCGCCGCCGGCGGCGGCTGAGGCCGGCCGAGGGGCCCCTCCTGACCCTGCCCCAACGGGTGGAAATCCGACGTGGACCTGTTCTCCGGGCGCCTGAGCCGGTATAACGGGGATCATGCGCTCCATCACATTCGCCGCGCTCACGGGCGGGCTCAGCAGCCTTGCTCTCGCTGTCTACACGTTCGCGCCGACCGCATCGGCCCAGCCGGCGCCGCCGAACGGCCCGAGGGACGTGCAGCCGGGGTGGCACGCGATCGTGCACGCCACGCTTGTGCCGCGGCCGGGCGAGAAGGTGGAGGACGCGACGATCGTCATCCGCAACGGGGTGATCGTCTCCGCCGGCGCGAAGGGCGAGGCGCCCAAGGGCGCCCGCGTGTGGGACTACACCGGCCTGACGGTGTACCCCGGGTTCATCGATGCGCACGTGCCGGTGGATGCGCCGGCGCCGGACGCGAAGGCGCCCGGCGCGCACTGGAACGCGAAGGTCACGCCGCAGCGCACGGCGCTGGACGGCGGCGGCCTGGACGACAAGGCTCGCAAGAGCCTGCGCGACATGGGCTTCACCGTGGCGGCGATCGCGCCCAAGGGCGGCGTGTTCCGCGGCGCCGGCAGCGTGGTCAGCCTGGCCGATGCCCCGGACGAGAGCGAGGCGGGCGAGCAGGCCATCGTGGCTCGCGCGTTCCACGAGGTGTCGTTCGAGACGGGCGGCTTCGGGGGCGACTCGTACCCGTCGTCGCAGATGGGCGCCATCGCGCTGCTTCGACAGACGCTCTCCGACGCCGACTGGCGCGTGCAGGACCTCGCCTCGTGGAAGGCGGCGCCCTCGTCGCGCACCCGGCCCATGCCGGCCGATGCGCTCGATGCGCTGGCCCGGCGCG
>CAYVSR010000036.1:0-11714 GCA_964453125.1 uncultured Phycisphaeraceae bacterium
GGCGCCTCCGGCGATGGTGACCCTCGTGGTGCCGACGTCCACGACGACGGCCCCCGGCTTGACCATCCCGGCCTTGATCAGCCCGGGAACGCCCGCGGCGGCCACGAGGACGTCGGCGCGGCGGGTCAATTCCGGCAGGTCCTGCGTGAACTTGTTGCACGAGACCACGGTCGCCTCGTAGCGCATCAGGAGCACGGCGATGGGCTTGCCCACGATGTCGGACGCCCCGACGATCACGCAGGTCTTGCCGCGGAGCGCCACGCCGGTGTGCTCGATCATGCGGAGGGTGGCGAGGGCGGTGCAGGGGACGAGGGACGACTGGCCGTAGACGATGTTGCCGATGTTGGCGGGGTTCACGCCCTCGACGTCCTTCTCGGGAGCGATGAGGCGTTGCACCCGGTAGGCGTCGACGCCGTCGGGCAGGGGCAGGTGCACCATGATCCCCGTCGCGGCGTCGTCGTTCGACAGGAGCAGGACGCGCCCGGCGACCTCGTCGAACCCGGCGGCCTCGGGGAGTTCGTGCAGGCGGTGCTCGATGCCCAGTTCGGCGCAGGACCGGGCCTGGTTCTCGGCGTAGACCCGCGAGGCATTGTCGCCGGCGGCGACGATGACGGCGTCGAGGCGCACGGGGCGGCCCCGGGCCTTGAGCGCCGAGATGCGCTCCGCCGTGCGCCGCCGGTGATCTTGCGCGAGCGCCTTGCCGTCGATGACGCGGGCCGACATGCGCGTACCATACAGCGCATGGGCGCCCCCGCGAGCGTGCGCAAGGAGGTCGAGCGGCTCCGCGAGGAGTTGCATCGCGCGAACCGCGCGTACTACGCGGACCAGAAGCCCTTCCTGACCGACCGCGAGTTCGACGAGCGCCTGGCGCGCCTCGGCGCGCTCGAGGCCGAGCACCCCGACCTCGCCGACCCGCTGAGCCCGACGCGTCGGGTGGGCGCCGAGCCGATCGACAAGTTCCGGGCCGTCGCCCACGCCCTGCCGATGCTGAGCATCGACAACACGTACAGCGAGGCGGACGTGCGCGCGTGGGACGAGCGCTTGCGGAGAGCGCTGGGGAGCGACGGCGCGACGAAGCGACGGGGCGACGGAGGGGCGGGGTTGTTCGCGGGGGCGGCGGGACGCGACGGGGAGGTCGCGTACGTGTGCGACGCGAAGATCGACGGGGTGGCGATCTCGCTGCGCTACGAGCGCGGGCGCCTTGTGCAAGCCCTGACTCGCGGCGACGGGGTGAAGGGGGACGACATCACCGAGAACGCCAAGACCATCCGGGCGATCCCGCTGGAACTCGCCGGGGAACCGCCCGAAACGCTCGAAGTGCGAGGCGAGGCGTACATCCCCACGGAGGAGTTCGAGCGCATCAACCGCGAGCGCGAGGCCAACGACGAAGAGCCCTTCATGAACCCGCGGAACTCGTGCGCAGGCACGCTGAAGAACCTCGACCCGAAACTCGTCGCCTCCCGCCGCCTCGGCTTCGTCGCCCACGGGTGCGGCGAGGTCCGGCCCGCCGACGCATTCGCGTCCTATTCCCAGTTTCTCGAATCGATCGCCCGCTTCGGCCTGCCCGCGCGCGCCGGGTGGGAGCGAGTCACCTCCATCGACGACGTCCTGGCGTTCATCGACGCGTTCGACAAGAAGCGCGCGGGCCTGCCGTTCGCCGTGGACGGCGTCGTCGTGCGCGTGGATTCGTTCGCGCAGCAGGCCTTGCTGGGCACGACCTCCAAGAGCCCGCGCTGGTGCATCGCGTACAAGTACCCCGCCGAGCGCAAGACCACCACGCTTCTCGACATCGAGTTCCAGGTCGGCAAGACCGGCAAGATCACCCCCCGCGCCATCATGGAACCCGTGCTGATCGCCGGCACCGTCGTGCGCCACGCGAGCCTCCACAACTTCGGCCTCATCGGCGAGCGCGACATCCGCGTCGGCGACACGGTGGTCGTGGAAAAAGCCGGCGAGATCATCCCCCAGGTCATCGGGCCGGCGCCCGGGACCAAGCGCGGCAGAGACAAGGTGGCGCCGCCCAGGAAGTGCCCCGTCTGCGCGGGACCGGTCGAGGTCGTCGAGGAGGACGGGCGCGAGACCGGGCGCCTGTGCGTGAACCCTGAGTGCCCGGCCCAGATCCAGGAGCGGCTCATCTGGTTCGCCGGGCGCGGGCAGATGGACATCGACGGCTTGGGCGAGAAGACCGTCGTGCAGATCCGCGGCGAATCGACAGTCCCGCTGAATCGCTTCGCGGACATCTTTCACCTCTCCGAGCATCGCGATGCGCTCCTGGCGCTGGAGCGGATGGGCGAGAAAAAGGTGGACAATCTGCTCGAGGGGGTGAGCGCGGCGAAGGGGCGGGGGCTGGCGCGCGTGCTCTCGGGCATGGGGATCCGGCACGTTGGATCGACGACGGCCAAGTTGCTCGCACGCCGGTACGCGGACATCGGCGCGCTGATGCGGGCCGACGTGCGAGACCTCATGCCCAACGCGAAGCTGACGAAGAAGGAAGCGGAGGCGCTTGGCGCCGAGACGGACGCGCCCGGCGGGCAGGAGACCGGGCTGGGGAAGGACACGGCGCCCGTGGTGCACGCGTACCTTCACAGCGCCGCCGGGCAGCGGGCCTTTCGTGAACTCGCCGACGCCGGGGTGGACCTGACCTCGCACGAGTTCGCCGCGCCGGGCCCGACGACCAAGACCGCGTTCTCTGGCAAGACCGTCGTGCTGACCGGAACGCTGGAGTCGTTCGAGCGCGAAGCGCTGAAGGAAGTCCTCGAGCGCCTTGGCGCCAAGGTCACCGGCTCGGTTTCCAAGAACACGGATCTCGTGGTGGCGGGCGAAGCCGCGGGTTCCAAACTCGACAAGGCCCGAGAACTCGGGATCGAGACGTGGGATGAAGCCCGCCTGCTGAAGGAATTGCCCCGGGACGCCCGGCCGGCCTGAGCCGCGAGGCCAGGGCCCCCTCTTCGGCGCCGCGCTCGCTTCGCGCGAATCCCGTGGCATCCTTCCCGGGTCATGCAGACGGTGGACTTCAAGACCGAGTGCCTCGACGGCGGGCTGGCGACCGGCCTGCTGGAGCGCGCCGGCGCCGCGCACATCGCCACCGTCTCGCAAACGGACACGTACTTCCGCATCCCCGACGCGAACCTGCTGCGCCGACAGTCGGTGGCGGTGGGCAGCATGCACCGCCTTGAGGCGTCGGACACGCTCGCTGCGGGCAGCGACGTCGCCGGCCCGGGCGCGCCCGCGCACAGCGCCGACTGGCTGTTCTTCACGCGCCCCCACCGTTGCTCGCCCCGCGTCTGCGTGGCGATCCTGTACAGCGAGCGGGCGGCGCTCGCCCGCTTCGGCGCGGCGCCCATGCCCATGTGGGTGATGGTGCAGAAGGAGCGCAGCGCGTGGGCGCTGGGCGACGTGCGCATCCACCTCGACGAGGTCGCCGGGCTCGGCAGGTTCATCGAGTTCGAGGCGCGCGTCGGGCCGCGGAAGACCGTGGCCCGCTGCGTCAAGGAGATCGCCCGCGCCCGCCTCGCCCTCCGCGCGGCGATGGGCGAGCCGCTGTCCTGCGGCTACGCGGAACTCATGGCCTTTGAGCAGGAAAGCGGCCTTCAGGGCATGACGCTCGCCCCGCCCGACCTGCTGGCCTAAGCGATCGCGGGGTCAGGGCGCGACGGCGAGCGAGTGCACGCCGCGCGCGACGCCCACGCGGATGCGCGTGTACTCAAGCGACGGCGTGCGCCCGCTCGAGAACGCCCACTGCTGCGCGACGCCAGACTCGAAGTCGGTCACGAAGAGCGTTCCGCCGCCGAGGTCGAAGGCTAGCCCCTCGGGCGCGACGCCGCAGTCGAGGTCCGTGCGGCCGCTGAGGACGCCGGTGGCGGGGTCGAACGCGAGCAGCGTGAGCGAGCCGCCGGGGGTGTGGCGGGGGTCGCCGGCGGGGAGTGTGACGAGGCGCATGTTGCCGGTGACGACCGCGCGCCCGTCGCGGCTCAACGCGAGGCCCTCGGGCCCGACGCCGACCGTGGCGGATGAGACGGGCGTGTGCTGCGCGCCGGCCTCGCGCGTCGACGCGACGCGGATGGCCGTAACGGTTCCCTCTTCGCCCTTCTCGATGTCGTGCGTGCCGGCGTCGCCCCAGGCGAGGCTGGAGACGATGAAGTGTCTGCCGTCGGGCGACCACTCGCCGACCATCGGGAAGTTCGCGACGGGCACGGGCTCGCCCCAGCGCCGGATGCCGATGACAGCGCCCTCGCGGATGAGGTCGTAGAACAGGACCTGGTCGGCGCCGAGCACGGTGAGCGCGATGGCGTCGCCGGCGGGGTTGAACGCGACCGTCGCCGGGGCGACCGAGTCGCTCTCGGGGAGGTCGGTGAGCGGCATGCGCGAGAGTTTCCAGAGGCCGTGGCGCGGATCGACGCGCACGAACATGATCTCCTTCGCGCCGTTCGCGCTGAGCACGACGGCGGCGAGATCGCCGTCCGGGTGCAGCGCGACGGTCGCGCCGCCGGGGCCGAGGTCCATGGTGGCGAGGATCGTCGGCGCCGCGGCCGGGGCGCCGGCGATGTCCACGAGCACGAGGGAGGAGACTCGCGCGAGGTCGCGCATGGTCTTGCCCGCGTATGGCGGGGCGCCCGAGTCGCCGCGCGTGCAGAGCACGAGCGCCGCCGAGCCGTCCGGGGTGATGGCCAGGTTTCGCGGCGGGCCGAGGACGCAGTTGGAGACGCCCGCCTGCGCCACCGGGGCGCCGGCGCCGCTCTCGGGCTCGGGCAGCGGGAGCGCGATGACGGTGAGGGTGTCCGGCTCGCGCTCGGCGCCGGCGGAGAAGAGCACGCCGTCGTGGAACGCGGTGGTCACGAGGTCGCCGTCGGAGAGGGCCACGAGGCGGCCGGTCGCGCCGGCGCCGCCCGAGTGCGAGCCGCCCGCACAGCCGAGAAGGCACGCGGAGGCGAGGACGGGGAGGGCGGCGAACAGCCGGGAAACAGCGCGATCGTGCATGGTGAGGCTCCTGCGCGCGCCGGGGCGCACTCGGAGAGCCATGCTACAGCGCCGCGTGGCGCTCACCCCTCGGGAGGGATGATGGCGTCCACGTCCACCGTGGCGCCCGGCACGCGCAGCGGCCCGGCGGCGCGCCGGTGCTTGCGGAGCAGGCGGATGAGACCCGCGAGGTCCGGCGGGGCCGGCGCGACGAAGCGCATGGGCGCGCCCGTCGCCGGGTGCGTGAACGCGAGCGTGGCGGCGTGCAGCGCCTGGCGGTCGATCACGCCCGCGTCGAGCCCGGGGGTGTGCGGCGGCGCGATGTCGCCGGCGCGGAGCGGCTTCCCGCCGTACATGTCGTCGCCCACGATGGGGTAGCCCAGGTGCGAGAGATGCACGCGGATCTGGTGGGTGCGCCCGGTCTTGAGGTCCAGTTCGACGAGCGTGTACCCGCGGAAGTTCTCGATCACGCGGCAGATGGTCACGGCGCTCTTGCCCTGCTCGTCGTGGCGCACGACATACTTCTCGCGGTAGCCCTTCTCGCGCGAGGGGTGCGGTCCGAGGGGCAGGTCGATGACGTCGACGGGGGCCTCGATCTCGCCGTGGACGACGGCGAGGTAGCGCTTGTCGACTTGTCGGCGCTCGAACTGGTGGCCGAGGCGCCAGTGGGCCTCGTCGCGCTTGGCAAAGACGATGGCGCCGGAGGTGTGGCGGTCGAGGCGGTGAACGACGCCGGGGCGGGCGAATTCGGCCCCGACGCCCGAGAGCGAGGCGCCGCCGGCGCGGAAGCGCCACGCGAGGGCGTTGACCATCGTCCCCTTGTTGTGGCTGCGCGCGGGGTGGACGATGATGTCCGGCGCCTTGTTGATGACGATGAGGTCCGCGTCCTCGTGCATCACGTCGAGGGGGATGTCCTCGGGCTGGATCTCGGTCGGCGGCGGCGCCGGCAGCACGGCCTCGACCACGTCGCCGATGCGCAGCACGGTCGACGCCTTGGGCACGCGACCGTTCACCGTCACGGCCTCGTTCGCGATCAGACGCTGCAGCTGCGTGCGGCTCATGAAGGGCACGCGGTCGGTGAGATACTTGTCGAGGCGCTTGTTGATGTCTCGCGCGAGGTGGAAGCGCACCCGTGTGGGGGCGTCGTCCTCGGCGATCGGTTCGGGCGCATCGACACCCGTGCTTGCCTCGTCGCCGATCGGGTCGATGTCGCCGAGCCCCGCGGCGGCGCGCAGCGCGCCGGGGTCCACCGTGCCGCCGGGGCGGATCAGCGGGCGATCGCCCGGCGCCGCCTTGCCCTGCTCCGCATCGGCTGCGCGGAGCGGGTCCTTCCGGCGGCGAGAGGGCTTGGACATCAGGCCTTGGGCGCGCCCTCGCCCGGAGCGGGCTCGGGAGCGGGCGGCACGGGCTCCGGGGCCGGGGGCGTCGAGTCCGCATCCGGCGCGACCGGCGCGGGGGCGTCGGGCGCGAGGGGGCCCAGCGGGCCGGGGTCGGGGAGCGCCGTGGGATCGCCGCCGGGCAGGATCGGCGCGAGCGGCGCGGGTCGAGCGGACGCCGCGACGGCTTCCTTCGTGTGCAGCGGGGGAAGTTTCGCGGCGCGGTCGAGGCTTTCCTTGGCGCGCTCGGCGCGCTCGGCGAGGCCGGGCAGGTTGGCGGCCTTCGCGGCCTCGGCGGCTTCGGCGTACAGCGCGGTCGCGCCCGGGATGTCGCCGAGCGTGGCGGCGGCGGCTGCGGCGCCGAAGCGGGCGTTGAGCCCGATCAGCGCGCGGTCGCGGTCGGCGCCGATCTTCGCGACGACGTCGGTGTACAGATTTTTGGCCTGCTCGAGGTTGGCTTTGCGCTGCTCGTCGTTCAGGCGATCGGCCTCGTTCTCGGGCTTGCCGCCGGGCGCGACGCGAGTCATCCCGGAGTTCAGGTAGACGTCGGCCGCGGAGAGCGTGGCGATGGCGGCGATGGCCGGGCGCCCGGCGTGGTCGCTGGCGATGCGGAGGAGGCCGTCGGGGCTGCCCGCCTTCTGCGCTTCGTCCAGCTGGGCCCTGGCCTCGTTGTTGGCACGAGTCTGGGCTCGCTGCCACCAGTTCCAGGCTGAGTAGGCGCCCGCGACGCCCGCCAGCACGAGCAGCAGGGGCGAGCCCCAGCGCTGCAGCCAGCGGATGAAATCGGTGTTCAGCCTCGATTCCTCGAGACCGGCGCCTTCCACGATCTTGGTTTGTCTTTGATCCATTGCGTGCACTCAGCCCGGAACCGGTCGCCGACAGGCGAACGGAGCAGTGTATTGCGCCCCGGTCAGACCGGCAACGCGGGATGGAACCGCCAGGCGCCCCGGCTCGCAAGAGCCTCGTCGGGCACGAGGCGGCGCCGGATCAGCGCCGCCAGCGCGGCCAGGCCGAGCCCCGTCAGGGCGCTGGTCTCGATGTCGGCGGTCGCCCGGATGCGGATCGCAGGGCCGAGGTCAGCCCGGGTCCGCACGCGGATGGTCTCGACGCCGGGAGGTGGCGTCATCGCAAGGAAGTCGGCGCCGGCGTCGGCGCACGAGAGCACGAGATCGGCGCGGCCGAGCAGCGCGTCCCCGGCGCGCTGCGCCTCGCGCTCGAGCGGGTCGGCGGTCGCACGCACGCCGGGGGTGTCAGCCCATCGGACGGCCAGCCCGTCGCATTCGATGGTGGCGCCGACGTGGTCGCGGGTGACCCCGGGCTCGTCCGCCACCACGGCGATGCGCCGGCCGGCCATGGCGTTGAGCAGCGAACTCTTGCCGACGTTGGCCGGGCCGACGGCGACGACGAGCGCGGGCGCGAGCAGCCGCCCGAGCGCCCGAGACGTCGATGCATCCGCGATCTCGGGCCTCGGGCTGGCGCGCCATCGACGCGGTTGATCCAGCAACACATCGACGGCCAGCGGGCTGGGCGCGCCCGCGAGCGCGTCGAGCACGCACGCTTCGACCAGGTCGGCCGCTTCGGGGAAGCGAACGAGCGGCGATGGCGCCCCCTCTGCGCCGCGCAACGCGATCAGCCCGGCCCGTTCCAGCGCCGCGGTGAGCGCGTGCGCGGTTGCGCCGCCCGCGTGGGGCATGAGCAGGGCCGAGTCGTGCGAGATTCGTGCCGCAACACCGCGGTCGACATCGCAGTTGCTTGCGGCGCGAGCGCGTCCGACTTGCAGGGCGCCGACGCCGATCGCATCGAGCGCTGGGTCAATGTCGCCGCGGATCATCAAGGCTCCGAGGGCCCCGCCCGCGCCCGGCGCGGTCTGCCACTCGAAGGTCGCGGTCACCGCGCCTCTTCCGCCGCCCACTGCCGGTAGGCGGACGCGACGCCACGCAGGGTGAGATCGGGCACGAGGATCTCGACGAGATCGTCCCCCTCGAACAGCAGCGGCGCGTCGCCCCCGGTCGCGATGATCTGGGGATACGCCTCGTAGAACTCCGCGTATCGCTCGGCGAGCGCCCGCACCATGCCGCGCGCGGCGTAGACCACCCCGGTGAGCATCGCCTCGGGCGTGTTCTTGCCGAACGGCGCGGCCACCGGGTCGAGGGTGGCAGGTCGGGTGAGCGCCAGATCGGGCAGCGCGGCGGTGCGGGCGTGCATCGCGCTGAGCATCGCGCGGGCGCCGGGAGCGATGGCGCCGCCGTGGAAGACGCCCTCGCCATCCACGAAATCGACGGTGATGGCGGTGCCGGCGTCCACGATCACGCACGCCTGACGGACGGCCTCGAACCCGGCGATGGCGTTGAGGAGCCTGTCCTGCCCCACGGTTCGCTCGCCCTCGGCGTCGAGGGTGTGGCGCACGGGGATCGGCACGTCGCGCCCGAGGCGCAGCACGGCGTCGCGACGCGGGGCGGCGCGTTCGAGCGCCAGCGCCAGGCGGTCCGCGACGGGGTCGTTCACGGAGGCGATGAGGGCGTCGGCGCCGCCGAGGGCGGTCAGTTCCTTCGCCGCGGCCTCGGCGAGGCGTTCGAACTTGTCGTTCGCAATCGACTGGGTGCGTGTGCGCTCGCCCTCGCGCGAGACGCACAGCGCGGTGCGCGAGTTGCCGACGCTGATCGCCAGCAGGGTGGAGGTGTCCGGATCGGCGCCCTGTTCCCCGCCCACGGCGTGGAACCGCACGCCCCCGGATTCGGCGCGATCGTCGTGGTCGTGCCCGCAGCCGCAGCCGTCGTGGTGGTCGTGCATAGGGCGGAGTCTAGGTCGGGCGCGCCGACGCGGGGTTCATCGCGCGTGCGCGAGGCGCCCGGCGACTTCCCGCTCCAGCGAGGCCACCAGGGACGCCAGCAGCCGTCGCGAGACCGGGCCGGGTCGGCCGTCGCCCACGGGCTTGGCGTCGAGACTGATGACCGACGCCACCATCGTGAACGTGCCCGCGAGCATCACCTCGTCCGCCTCGCGGAGTTCGCGCTCCGTCACCGGCCGGACCTCGATCGAGGGGTCCGCGTCGAGCAGCAGGCGGCGAGTGACGCCCGAGAGGATCGCGTTGCTCTCCGGAGGCGTGGCGACCCGCCCGTGCTTCGCCACCAGCACGTTCGTCGCGACGCCCTCGGTGACCAGGCCGTCGCGCACCAGGATCGCGTCGTCGCAGCCCTGCTCGTTCGCCTCGAGCGCGGCGAGCACGCCGCCCATCAGCGCGATGGACTTGAGGTGCCCGCGCGCCCAGCGTGTGTCCGGGCGCACCGCGGCGCGCCGCTGCGCGGGCTCTCGGTGTGCGCTGAGCGGGGGCAGGGGCGCGACGTAGCCGAACACGGTCGGTCGCAGCGCCTTGCTCGGGACGCGCGCCCGCAGGTGCGCCGGGTCGTCGAGCGAGGCGGGGGCGCCTCGCGTGATCTGCCAGTAGATCGAGGCGTCGCGCAGCGTGTTGGCCTCGAGCAGCGCATCGGACATGTCGCTCAGGCGCTCGGGGTCGAACCCGTGGATTCGGGCCTCCTCGAGGCCGGCGCGCATGCGGTCGGCGTGCGCGTCGATCGCGGTCACCACGCCGTCGCACGCGCGGATGCCCTCGTAGACGCCGTCGCCGAAGAGGAAGCCGCGATCGAAGACGGAGACGGCCGCGTGCTCCGCGGGGACCAGCGCGCCGTTGAGGTGGACAAGCACGGGTTCAGTATCGGCGTTCAGCGCCGCTTCGTCGAGCGACCGGCGCCGCCGCGAGGGGGCTTGCGTCCGCCGGGCCCTCCGGATGGCCGCCCCTTGGTCCCCGGACGCCCGGCGCGCGCGGGCCTCGATCGCCCCGAACCGGCGTCGCGGCCGTCCGACGCGGGCCTCGAACGGCGCTGGCCCGCGCCGGGCCCCCGGGACGGCGGTCGGCGCGGGCGTTCACGTCGGGGCGCGGGCGCCGGGGCGCCGTCGCCGACGCTCGGCCCGGCCTCAGGGGCGCCGGTCGGCGAAGCAGGCTCCCCCGCCGCCGCGGCGCGGATGGCGCGAAGCTCGTCGCGGGTCAGTTCGCGCCACTGCCCGACCGCCAGCCCGCGGAGGGAGAGGGGGCCGATGCGCGTGCGGACGAGGCGCTTCACCGGGCAGCCCACCTTGGCGAGCATGCGCCGGACCTGCCGGTTGCGCCCCTCCTGAAGGGTGATGTCGAGCACCGTGCGGTCGCGGTCTCGCTTGACGATGGTGATGCCCACATGCGACGTGCGCTTGGCGCCGACCGTCTTGCCTTCCTTGCGCTCGGCCAGGTAGATGCCCTGTTCGAGTTCCCTCGCCGCGGGCTCGTCGAGCAGCCCCTTGACCAGCGCGCGATAGGTCTTGTGCACGCCGAAGCGCGGGTGTGTGAGGCGGTTGGTGAGTTCGCCGTCGTTGGTGAGCAGCAGGAGCCCCTGGGTCTCGAAGTCGAGCCTGCCTACGGGGAACAGACGGGCGCCCGACGGGTGCTGCACGAGGTCCACCACGGTGCGTCGGCCGGCGGGGTCGCTGGCTGCGCTCACCACCGCCCGAGGCTTGTAGAGCATCACGTACAGCAGGCGCTGGGCCTGGCCGTCGCCGGTGCGCCGCTTCGAGTGGCGCAGGTCGCCCTTCGCTCCCGAGGCCCGCCCCGTGCCTTCGAGCGCGATCGGCAGGCCACGCACTTCGACGCGGTCCGCCGGGGTGGCGAACGCGGGAAGGGAATCGACCACGCGCCCGTTCACGCGGACCTCGCCGGCCTCGATCATCTCTTCGCAGCGCCGGCGCGAGGCGACACCCGCGTCCGCCAGCAGGCGCTGGAGGCGCATGGCGCCGGGGCGCGAGGCGTTGCGCAGCGGGTCGGAGGGCGCCTTGGCGCCCGCGCCTCGAGCGCCGCGACGACGGATCGGGGTCTCGCCGCCGGCCATCAGGCGGCGCCTTCGGCGTGCGGCGAGGGCGACGCCGGGGCGTCGGGATCGGCGTTGAGCACGAGGCGCACGTCGTGTCGGTCAGCAGTCGATTCGATCGACACGCGCCGCCTGCGCGTCAGTTCGAGCACGGCGAGAAAGAGGCCGATCATCTCGCTCTTCGAGCGGCCCTCGAGCAGGCCTCGCAGCGTCATGCCCGATGTGCCGGCCGTCTCTCCGGCGCGGGAGAGCCGGTCGAGCACGTCTTCCGCGTGCAGCTCGATCGGCGTGTCGTCGTACTGCACCTCGTGGGCGCCTCGCGCGGCGCGCTCGAGGTCCACCGTTTCAAGAATCCGCGCGAAGGCCTGCACCAGGTCGAAGAGTTCGAGATCCTCCAGATCGATCGCGACGTCGCGCCCGTCGTCCTCGACGGCTTCGGCGACACGGGCGCCCGCGGGGGCGGGGCCGGACGGGAAGCGCATCTCCCACG
>CAYVSR010000037.1:0-11687 GCA_964453125.1 uncultured Phycisphaeraceae bacterium
CCCGCCGAACTCGCCGACTCGCTCGAGCGCAAGGGCGTGCGCCGTGTGGACGTGCACAGCGCCTTCGGCGCCCTCGCTGAGATCTGCGCCGTCGACCCGCGGTCCGGCGCCCGCGAGCCCGCGGCGCTGCTGATCGTCGAGCCCCGCCTCGCCACTCCCGGCGACGGCCTGGCGCGCCTCGTCGCGTCCGTCGCGAAGTTCGCCGCGGGCGTGAGCGTGTGGCGATACGAGCGCGACGCGGCGCCCGCGCTCCGCGCGATCGAGCCCGCCGCGCCGCGCGCCGCCACCAAGCCCGAGGTCGTGGTGCGCAAGAACGCGGTGGGCCAGGCGCGCACACCAGCCCTGCGCCTCGCGCCCGAGTCCATCCACCTGCCCGAGGCCGGCCCCGACGCAGACACGCTCCCCGCCCCCTCGCGCACCGCGCTGCTGTCCGACGAAGAACTCGCCATGCTCCTCTCGGACGAGCCCTTCCCGCGCCCCGCGAAGGAGCGCGAGCCCCGATGAGCGCCCGCCCCGCCAACCAGTGCGTGCGCGTGATCCTCGTCGGACGCGAGGCGCCCGGCGCAGGCCCAGAGTCGGTCGAATCGCGCCTTCGCCGCGACCCCGGCATCGAACTGGTCCGCGCCCGCGAGCCGCTCGACGCCATCGGCGAACTCGCGCGACCCATGAGCATGGAAGGCGTGCGCGGCCTCGCCGTGATCGCGCTGCCCGGCGCCATCGAGGCGCGCGACGAGCGCGATTTCGCCGCCGCCGTCGTCCGCGTCAGCCCCGCGGCGCTCGTCATCGGCCTCAACGGTTCGGCCGGCGACGTCGCCGTGCTCACGCCCGCCGCCATCCACGCGATGTTCTCCGGCGCGCCGGCGCAGCCAGCTCCCGCGCCCACAACGCCCGCCCCGGCGCGCGCCCGACCGACACCCGCGCCGGCCGTTGCGCCATCAGCCCCCGCGAAGCAGCCCGCGCTGCCCGAGCACCCCGAGGCGCCGCTCATTCGCGCCCTGCTCACCGGATCGGACCTGCTTGAACCGTGCCTCGCCGAGATCCGCGGTCGCCTGGGCGACCCCTCCGCGGCGTTCATCGGCGCGTCGGACGACGAATCACCCCCGCCGGCCGGCGCGCGCTGCACGCCCGTCGAGCACCGGGGCGTGCGCCTCGGAACGCTCGTCACGAGCGAACGCGTGGGCGCGCTCAGCGCCGCCGACGCCGGCGCGTGGCTCGCCCTCTGGCTCGTGCTGCGCGACCAGCAGTCGCAACTCCGTCATGCGGCGTTCACCGACCCGCTGACGGGCGTGTGGAACCGGCGCTACTTCGACCGCTTCCTGCACAAGTCGATCGACGACGCCCGCGCCCGGCGCCACGAACTCTCGCTGCTGATCTTCGACGTCGACAACTTCAAGCAGTTCAACGACCGCCACGGCCACGCCGCGGGCGACGAGATCCTCATCGAGACCGTGCGCCTGCTGCGCTCCGTCGTGCGCCCCAACGACCGCGTCTGCCGCATCGGCGGCGACGAGTTCGCGGTGGTGTTCTACGAGCCCGAGGGCCCGCGCGACCCCTCCAGCCGCCACCCCTCCTCGCTGGCCGACATCGCCGAGCGCTTCCAGCGCCAGATCGCCGAGCAGCGCTTCCCGAAACTCGGCGCCCACGCCCCCGGCGTGCTCTCCATTTCCGGCGGCATGGCCACCTTCCCGTGGGACGCCTCGGACGCCGAGTCCCTCGTCGCCCGGGCCGACGCTTTGGCCATGGAGTCCAAGGCGCTCGGGAAAAACACCATCAAGTTCGGCGTCGGCCGCCCCTCCCACCCCGGGTCCTGACCGGACCGGCCGGGGCGCCCGCGCGGCATTCCGCCCACACGCCCCACCCGGGTGGCGGCGCCCGATCGGAGCGCCAAAGATGGCCCGCCAAGCCGCGCAGTTGCGGGATCGACCGATTTCGCCAAAACTGGGGCTTGGCCCGGCGTCCCCCGACGGGGCGTGCGGCCTGAGGCAGGCGCCACCCCGGCCCCCCGGCCGGACCGCGAGCGCCACGGAGGCCCCGATGGAAGAATTCGAGAATCTCAAGCGGCTGATCACCGAGGCCGAGGACGACATCAAGAAGGCCGAGGGCGGCAACAAGGCCGCCGGCACGCGCGCCCGCAAGACCATGCAGGACATCAAGAACGCCGCACAGGCCGTGCGCGAGAAGATCCTGACCATGCGCGGCACGGAGGAGTAAGAACGGCCCCGTGAAAGGCGCCACCTCCGAGACCGAGCGCCCGACCGCCAAGGGCCACGCCGCCGACCGCGCCGACGCGGGCGATGGCGGCGCGCGCGTCAAGGCCCCGTTCTTCGACCTGGGCGCCCTCGACCTCAACGCCGCCCAGATCCCCGCCGAGCGCCTGCGCGATTACATCCCGCACAGCGGGCACATGCGCCAGATCGACAAGGTCATCTGGCACAGCGCCGACTACACCCAGGCCCTCGCCATCAAGCGCGTCCGCCCGGACGAGTTCTGGTGCGAGGGGCACATCCCCGGCAAGCCCATCCTTCCGGGCGTGCTCATGATCGAGTCGGGCGCCCAGCTCGCCTCCATCATGTACTTCGCGCGCATGAACCACCGGCGCTTCGCCGGCTTCACCCGCATCGAGGACACCGTCTTCCGCGGCATGGTCGTCCCCGGCGACGACCTGTACCTGCTCGCCCAGCAGGTCAAGTTCAACCCGCGCCGGTTCGTCTCCGACATCCAGGGCATCGTCAACGGCCGCATCGTCTTCGAGAGCCGCATCACGGGGATGATTCTCGAACCGGAGTCGTGAGCGGTTGTCAGGCGAGAGCGCGACGAGCCCGTGCGCCTCGCGCCAGCGCTATTCGTGGCCGGAAGGCGCTCCGGTGAACTCTGGCGCCCGCACGTCCGAAGCCTCCCGCTCGGAAGCGCGCACGAGTCCCTGCGTCATTCCCCGGAAGACAATCCCGTGCAGCGGAAGCACCGAGTACCAGTAGGCGATGCCCAACAGCCCGCGCGGGCGGAATCGGGCGGTCATGACCAGCCGAGCGCCGGAGCCGCGGGCCCGCTCTGGCTCGATCTCGAAGCTCAGCTGCGCCATGCCAGGGAGCCTCATCTCGGCGGTGAGCGCCAGGCGTCGAGGGGGCTCGATTGCAGAGACACGCCAGAAGTCCAGGGCGTCACCCAGTCGCAGTTCGCCCGCGCTCCGGCGTCCGCGCCGCAGTCCCGGGCCGCCTAGAAGCCGGTCCATGATTCCCCTCAGCCTCCACAGCCAATCCACGGCGTAGTACCCGTGCGCCCCGCCGAGCGAACAGACCGCCGACCACAGCTGCGCGGGCGTCGCGCGCGTGCTCGCCTCTCGCCGATCAACGAACTCCGTGCCGCCCGCCCACGACGGGTCGCCCGGCATCACGCCCGCGTCCGACCACGCCGTCTCCACCGCGCCGTCGTGCACCCTCCCCAGCGCCGCGTCCATCGCCTGACGGATGTTCAGGCGCGGGCTCTCGGCCGGATGGGGCATCAACCGCTGGGCTACATCGTCTCGGCATACCACCCGGTTCTTCAGGCCTTCGGCGAGCGGGCGGGCGATGCTTGCGTGAAGTGGCGTCACGAGATGAATCCACAGCGAACTCAGCCGCGGCGTCAGCACCGGCACGGGGATCACCAGCCGGCGCCGCAGGCGCAGCGCCTCGGCCATCTCCCGCATGATCTCCGCGTACGACCGCACCTCGGGACCGCCGATGTCCAGGGTCCTGCCGATCGTGGCCGGCGTCTCGAGGGCCGCGATGAGGTAATGCAGCACGTCCCGCACCGCGATCGGCTGCGACTGCGTGCTGACCCAACGTGGCGTGATCATGATCGGAAGCCGCTCAACGAGGTAGCGGAGAATCTCGAACGAGGCCGATCCGGAGCCGATGATCATGGCCGCGCGCAGCACCGTGACCGGGACCGCGCCGCCCCCCTCCGCTTGAGACCCGCCGGCGCGCAGCGCGGCCTCAACCTCGCGCCTGGATGAAAGGTGCTCGCTGAGCCCGGCGCCCGTTTCGCCGAGCCCGCCCAGGTAGATGATCCGACCCACGCCGGCCCGCGCGGCGCCACGCCCGAACGCCTGGGCGAGCGCGAGGTCGCGGCGCCGATACTCCGGCCCCGCGGCGTCCATCGAGTGCACCAGGTAGTACGCGGCGGCGCAGCCCCGCATAGCCGATTCAAGCAGGGCCTCATCGCCCGCATCCCCCTCGACGATCTCGACACGATCGTGCGGGCACGACGCCCATGGACGGGCGCGCAGCTTGGCCGCGCTGCGCGCGAGGCAGCGCACGCGATACCCCCGCTCCACGAGACGCGGGGCCAGCCGTCCGCCGATGTAGCCGGTCGCGCCGGTCACGAACACGGTGGAGGGCGTGTGCACAATCAAGCGTGGTCATCGTAGCGATCCACCGTGGAGCGCCGTTCCGCACACCGCGTCCAACGCCTCCGCGGACAGCGGCGCTGGTCGCGCGCCGCCAACCCCGGCTCGGCCGCTCAGGCGAGGGAACCTCGGCGGACGAGCCCGGTCAGGAACGTAGGCGGATTGCCCGGCGCGAACCTCCGGCGTGCGAGGTCTGCGATCGACACGGTCTCACCCCCGATACGCCCCCGCCACCTTCGCCAGCGCCTCGCCCATGTTCCTCACGTCGGCGTCGCTCAGGTTCTGGTGCACGGGGATGCAGAACAGCGTCTGCGAGAGGCGCTCGGCCACCGGCGGGTGGTTGGTCGCCCACTTCGCGAACGCGGGCTGGCGCGTCAGCGAGCGCGGGTAGTGCACCGCGGTTTGCACGCCCTCCGCCTCCAGCGCCTTGCAGAACTCGTCGCGCGTGCAGGCGAACTTCTCGAGGTCCATGCGCACCGCATACAGGTGGTACACGTGCTCCGCCCCCGCGAGGCGAGACGCCGCGGGCGTGGGCAGCGGGGCGTGCAGGCCGTCGATGCCCTCGATCGCGCGGTCGAGCGCCTTGGCGATCTCGCGCCGCTTCTTCGTGATGGCCTCGGCGCGGTCCATCTGCGAGAGGCCGATGGCGGCCTCGACGTCCGTCATGCGGTAGTTGTAGCCCACCGTCTCGTGGATGTACTTCGCCGTCTCGCCGTGGCTGCGCAGGGCGGCGATGCGCCGCGCCAGGTCGGCGCTGTTCGTCGTCACCATGCCGCCCTCGCCCGTCGAGATGTTCTTGGTGGCGTAGAACGAGTACGTCACCGCGTCGCCGTACGCCCCGATGCCGCGCCCGTTCCACTTCGCCATGTGCGACTGCGCCGCGTCGTAGATCACGGCGAGGGCGTGCTTGGCCGCGAGGCGCTCGATGGCCTCGATGTCGCATACGTTGCCGTAGAGGTGCGTGGCGGCGATGGCCTTCGTGCGCGGCGTGATCTGGGCCGCGGCGTCGGCGGCGTCGATGCAGTAGGTCTCCGGGTCCGCGTCGCAGAACACGGGCACGGCGCCCCGGGCCACGACCATCGACACCGTCGCGATGTACGACCACGCGGGCACCAGCACCTCGTCGCCGGGCTGGATCAGGGGCTCGTACGCCAGTTGGAGGGCGCAGGTGCCGTTGGCGCAGGTGAGGGCCTGTGCGGCGTCGGTCATCTGGGCGAACTTCTGCTCGAACGCCGCCGCGACCTTGCCCGCCCGGAGCATGCCTGACTTGAGCACGTTGGTGGCCGCCTCGATGTCCTGGGGCGCCAGCGCCGCAGAGATGAGCGGGATGGGCTTGCCGGCGACGACGGGCGTCCCGCCGTTGATCGCGAGGTGGGCGGCGGCGGCGGGACGGGCGGGCGAGGCGGTGGGGCTCATGGCGTCGCGGTTCCGGGGGTCGTGGGGGGTTTTCCGGGGCCGAAAGGTGCGGCCGAAGGGGCGGCATCGTAGGGCGCCCCGGGGCGCGGGGAAGGATGGGTGCGGCTGCGCGGGCTGTGCCGCCGGCGCGGGCGCGCCCTCGCGGTTACCAGCGCCGGGGTGGAAATTCTTGCCGCGACGAAAGGCACACTGCCCCCTCGTCGATCAACCCTCTCATGGCCAACAAGACGAAGACGTGCTTCGAGCAGGTGTTCTCGTTCGAGACCGGCGAGCGCGGCCCCAACCGCAAGGCCCCCGCCCTCCCGCCTGAGAACGAGATCGCCCCGCCATTCACCGGAGCCGACGCCTGGGGCGCCGACGCCGCCCCTGCCATCGGCGCCGGCGCGACCATCGGCGCGACGCGCCTCGACAGCGCCCGCCCGATGCGCGCCCACCGCGCGGCCTGAGCGGCACGCGCGCTCAGCCGGCGCCCATCTGCACTGCCTCGATCGCCAGCGCACGGCGCGAGGCGATGTCCACCCGGAACACCACGCCGCAGGCCCGCTCGTCGCCGTCCGCCACGTCGAGCACGGTGGGCGTCTGGGTGCGCATGGCGCGAAGCGCATCTTCGGAGCGGCGCCCGATCACCGAGTCGTGCGGCCCGGTCATGCCCAGGTCCGTGATCGCCGCCAGCCGGTGCTCGACGAGGCGCGCATCGGCCGTCTGCACGTGCGTGTGCGTGCCGACCACCGCCACGACACGCCCCGCCCACGCGCGGGCGCAGTGGTGGGCCATGGCCTGCTTCTCGCTCGTGGCCTCGGCGTGCACCTCGACCACGGCGACCGCGTCGGCTTCATTGATCGACGCGAGCGCGCGGTCCACCGCCGTGAACGGGCACTCGGCGTACGTGGGCATGCCCAGTCGCCCCAGCACGGTCACGACGTACACCGGGGGGAGCCCCGCGCGCACGGGCGCGATTCGGATGAGCCGCTTGCCCGGCGCATCGGGCGCCCAGTTCGCCGGCGCCGCCACCGGCTCGGCCGGGTCTTCGAGCAGAGGGATGACCTGCTTCTCGCGGTAGCAGTGGTCGCCGAGGGTCACCGCGTCCGCCCCGATGCGCGCCGCGCCCGGCGCCGCCGGCCCGCCGACCTCGCGGATGGACTTGTACGCCGCCGCGCTGAGCCCCGACCCGTGCTTGGCGTTCTCCGCGTTGACGATGAGCACGTCGGCGCGGTGCTTCTGGCGGAGTACCGGCGCCGCGCGGCAGAAGGCGCGCCGCCCCGGCTCCCCCACCACGTCGCCTAGGAACGCGATCACCATCTCAGCCATGCGCGCAGGGTAGCGGCGCCGGCGCGGCGCGATCGGCCGAGCGCCCGACCCTCAGCATGCCGTGCCGAATGCCCCGAGGATGATGTTGAGGTCGGGGAAGTCGACCGCGCCGGAGTTGTTCACGTCGCCGGGGAGGTTGATCCCCGATTGGCCGAAGTTGGAGAGGCAGTTGTTGAGGTCGGCGAAGTCAATCACGTCGTCGCCGTTGGTCTCGCCGGGGCAGGGCGGGTGGAGGCGGATCTCGTCCACGCCGAGGGTCGCGCGGATCTCGTCGGGGTTGAACATGAACGGCTCGAGATCGTGCCGGAAGTTGAGGCGCTGCACGTCGGCGAGCGCCCCGGCGAGCGAGCCCACGCCGTGCACCAGCGTCCAGTGCGCCGGGTTGAGCGAGGCGAGGTTGACGTAGAACTTCGTCCAGATGGGCGTGGGCACGAACTCGGCGTTGCACTGCCAGTGGTTGGGCTGGCCCTGTCCCAGCGCGATGCGGATGCGGAGCGGGTCGGGCGCGCCGACGTCGCGCAGCCAGAACGAGACGCCGCCGACGCCCGAGGCCGGATAGTTGCCTGTGAACTCCGGCGCCCCGGTGGCGCAACCGAAGTTGCTCGCGAAGAGGCTCTCGACCCCGAGGTAGCCGTCCGTCGCGCCGCCGACGCCCCCCGCGCCCGGGTTTGACAGCACGTTCGCGCCGCCGCTGAAGAAGCCGCCCAGTTGGCCGGCCTGGGCGAAGGGCTGCGAAGCCCCTGGCGCGGCGCCGATGGCGGGCGCGCCGGCGCAGACGATCGTGACAAGAAGTGACGCGGCGCGTCGCATGGGCGGGCTCCACCGGTCGCAAGCGGACCAACCCCGAACGCTAGCGCCGCGCACGACCGGAGCCCCCGAACGGCGCGCGAGGACTGGGTGAGATTCTCGCGCGCCATCCGCTCGGGAGCACGGGCGCGATCTTCATCGCTTCTTTGCCGCGCGCTCAACAAGCCCGCGCGTTCGGTTGGTCTAATCCGCCGCGTCCAGTTCGGAGTCAGCGGGCGCGGCGGCCCGCGCTGTGCACCCCCCGCCGCACACAAGAGGAGTCACCCATGACCTACCGGTTCCTGGCTGTCGCTGCGCACATCGCGCGGCGCGGCGCGATCGTCCCCGCTTCCGCGCTCGTCTGCGCCGCCGGCTCGGCCAACGCGATGTCGTTCACCGGGCCCAGCAGCAGCGCCAGCCCCTACATCACCCCCATCGCCGCGGGCGTGCAGGTCACCTCCCTGCTCACCGTCGGCGACAGCGTCGCCGGCTACCGCATGGTCGGCATCCCCGACGGCCTCGGCGCGTACGACAACGGCGACGGCACGTTCTCCGTGCTCATGAACCACGAGCTGGGCAACACCCAGGGCGTGGCCCGGGCCCACGGCGCCACCGGCGCCTTCGTCTCTCGCTGGACGATCCGCAAGTCCGACGGCGCCGTGCTCTCCGGCTCCGACCTCATCAACACCCACCTCGTGTGGGACACCGGCACGTCCAACTGGGTCGCCGCCACCGGCAGCGCCAACCAGTTCAACCGCTTCTGCTCCGCCGACCTCCCCGAGCAGTCCGCCTTCTTCAACTCCGTCTCCGGCCTCGGAACCACCGAGCGAATCTTCATGAACGGTGAAGAGGCGGGCAACGAGGGCCGCGCCTACGGCACGGTCGTCTCCACCGGCGTCTCGTACCAGCTCGCGCGCCTCGGCAAGTTCTCATGGGAGAACTCCGTCGCCAACCCCTTCTCCGGCGACACCACGCTGGTCATCGGCACCGACGACTCCACCCCCGGTCAGGTCTACGTCTACAAGGGCTCCAAGACCAACACCGGCAATGCCATCGAGCGCGCCGGCCTCAACAACGGCGCCCTCTTCGGCGTGCGCGTCTCCGGCGTCGCCAACGAGGACCGCACCAACGGCCTCGGCGCCGCGTCCTCCTTCGACCTCTTCAACTTCGGCGACGTCTCCGCGACCAGCGGCGCCACGCTGCAGGCCAGCTCGGTCGCCAACAACGTCACCCAGTTCCTCCGCCCCGAGGACGGCCACTGGGACCCCAACAGCCCCAACGATTTCTACTTCGTCACCACCGACCGCTTCGACCAGGTCTCCGTCGGCACGGGCGCGCAGGTCGGCCGCTCACGCCTCTGGCGCATGCGCTTCGACGACATCACCAACCCCACGGGCGGGTCGATCGACATGCTCCTCGACGGGACCGAGGGCGGCCAGATGTACGACAACATGACCATCGACCGCTACGGCAACGTCATCCTCCAGGAAGACCCGGGTGGGCAGGCCTGGACCGCCAAGATCTGGAACTACAACATCGCCTCCGACTCGCTCACCCTCCTCGCCGAGCACGACCCCTCCCGCTTCGGCAACCTCATCGGCGGCGTCGCCTCTCCCGCGACCGCGCCGTTCAGCAACGACGAAGAGTCGTCCGGCATCATCGACGCCACCGACATCCTCGGCGCTGGTTGGTTCCTGATGGACGTCCAGGCGCACTACGGCCTGAGCGACCCCGAACTCGTCCAGGGCGGCCAGCTCCTCGCGTTCTTCAACCCCTTCAGCGTCCCCACCCCCGGCGCCGCGACGCTCGTCGCTCTCGCCGCGCTCGGCGCCGGCGTCCGTCGCCGTCGTTGATCGCGCGGTCGCACGAACCGATCCGATTCTCGCGCCATCCTGTGCCCCCCGACCGGAACGTTCCGCGAAGGGGAGAGGCGTGAGAGCCTCGGTCATCTCCCGGCCCTGTTCCCCCTCGGGGAGCAGGGCCGTTTCTCTGCGCCGCACATCCGGCCCACCTCAGCGCCCCAGCGGAAACGGGTTCGCGCCGCCGTCGAGCATCGCGCCCACCGCCAGGCGCGCCGTCTCGTACCCCATCGACATGCCGTGGCCCGTGAACCCGCCGACGAACCACACGCGCCCGCCGCACGCGGGGGCGCCGGCGCCGTTCCCGCCCGCGCCGGGCGCCACCGGGCCGATCTTCGGCAGGCCGTCGCCCGTGAACCCCATCACGCCCGACCAGCGGTCGGTGATCTCGAAGTCGGCCAGGTCAAGCCGCAACGTGCGCGAGATGAACCCCTCCAGCCCGCGCTGCACGCCCTCGGTCGTCGTGTCCTCGTAGCCCACTTCCGTCTCGGCGAAGCGCTTGCGCCAGCCGCCCACCACGATCGTGCCGTCCGCCGACGCGCCGGCGCGCAGCGGCTGGCGGAAGTACTCGTACCCGCGGTTCGCGTAGTAACTCATCGAGAGTCGCGACGCCGCGGCTCCGGGGGCGCGCGGGCGCAGCGCCAGCATCTGCCCGCGCCGCGCCGCCACCACGGCGCGCAGCGAGGGCGCCACCAGCGGGGCGTACGCGTTCGCGCAGAGCGCCACCCGCTCGCACGCCACCCGCCCCGCGCTCGTCGCTGCCCAGGCGCCGCGCGAGTTCTCGCCGATGTCCACCACGTCCGCGCGAACGATCGGGCCCCTCACGCGCCCGGCGAGGTAGTGCAGCGCATCCACCGAATTGGCCGCGCCGTCGCCCGGGTTCACCAGCCCGCCCAGCGGCTCGCCACGCCGCCACGCGTCGTCGTCGGGCGCATCGGCCGAGCCCCCCTCGATCCAGCGCGCCTCGAACCCGTCCTCCACCAGCATCGCCGCCGATCGACGCAGCTCGTCGCGCTCCGCCTCGTCGAACGCCAGCAGGCAGGAGGGCACGCGCTGCACCGTCGGTAGGTCGTCGATCCCCTCCGCGCGCAGGCCGGCGAGCGTGGCTTCCGTCAGACGCCACAGGCTCGCGGCGCGCTCGCGCCCGTATTGCTCGCACGCGACGGTGTAGTTGTCCGCGCACCCCCGCATCAGGAACCCCGCGTTCCGGCCGCTCGCGCCCTCGGCGACCCCCGCACGGTCCAGAACGCAGACGCGAAGCCCGCGCCGCTCGAGGTGCAGCGCCATCGACACGCCGCAGATCCCTGCGCCGATAACCGCCACATCGCACGACGCGGGCGGCGCATCCGCCAAGGGGGGCGCCGGCACGCTCGCGGTCCGTCGCCAGTACGAGACGGTCATCGCCCGACGATACCCCGGCGCGCCGCCCCCGCTCGCCGGCGCGCCGCCCGCCCCCGAGGGTTCCGACCCCAAACCCGCCAGGACACGCCGGAAAGTTCTTGACCCCGACCAAAGCCCGTGCGATGCTGAAGCCGGTCGTGGTCCGCGAGTCCCGGGGAGGGGAGGGGCCCAGCAGCGAGGGGGTTGTTCGCCCATTCCGCACCCGTGAAGAAGCGCTCACGGCGCCCGCCGGAAGCGCCCATGCGCCCGTCGAATCACGCCGATCCTGTCCAGCCGCCAAGACGCCTCTGAGGAGCCATCGATGCCGAGCACGTTCGCCACCCGCCTCGCCCGTTCTCTCGCCCTGTGCGCCGGCGCCGCCGGCGCGCTGACGTCGATCACCCTCACCGCCCCCGCGCTCGCGGGCGTGCAGTGGAAGTCCGTCGGCGCCGAGGGCGACACGCGGATGAGCCGCGCCGCGATCGCCGAGACGCTCAACGGCGCCCTCGCCGACGCCGCCTCGCGCCGTGTCGTCGTGCAGTTCAGCGAGC
>CAYVSR010000038.1:0-1512 GCA_964453125.1 uncultured Phycisphaeraceae bacterium
GAGTTCTTCGACGACCGGCGCATCGCGTCGCGCGAACTCGCCGGCCTTACGCAGTGGCTCGCCGGCGGCGTGCCCGCGGCGGGGCTGGGCGCCGAGTGCGTGCTCCGCGCCGATGCGACGGAGGCGGAGCGCACCCGCGTGCGCGACCGCGTGGCCGCCGCGTGGAACGTGCGCCCGCCCGGCGAGGCCGACGCGCTGCTGCGCCGCTGGCAGACGGACGCGCGCCGCGCGGTCGGCGCCACGCCCTCATCGGACACGCCCATCGACCGCCTGGCGCGGGTGGCGGCGCTGGTGCGCCTGTGCGAGGCCGGCGCGGCGCTGCGTCGGGGCGAATCCGGCGCGGCGAAGGCGATCCTCGACGATCCCGGGGGGCCGATCGAGCGGGCGATGCTGACGCCCGCGTCCTCCGCCACCCCCGCGCTCGCGCCCGACCCGGAGCGCGACGGCAAGTGGGCGCTGCGGTTCCTGGCGGCGCGAAAGTCTGCCATCGAGCGACGGCGCGCGGTGGCCGAACTGGGCGCCTCGACATCGCCCATCGGGCCGATCGACGCGGAGACGCTGGTCGACGCCGCGGTGTTCGGCTCGCCGTCGGACGTCCGCCAGGCGGCGCTTCGCATCGCGGAGCGGCGCGCGACGGAAGCGCCGGTGGTGAACGCGCTGCTGGAGATGCTGCCTCGCGCCCCGCGGAGCGAGGCGGTGGCGGGGCTTGTCGCCCAGGCGACGGGCGCGCCGCTGCCGGGGTTCCGCGACCGCGAATGGCCGATCGAGGCGCGCCGGGCGCTCGTCGCCTCGCTGCTCAAGGCGCTCTCCGGCTCGACGCAACTCGGCTCGCTCGACCGGCTGGCCGAAGTGTCGGCTCGCGCGTGCGAAGGCTGGGCGCGCGGCGCGCAGGGGCCCGATCCGAACGACGTCGGGCGCGACACCTCAGGCGACCTCGTCGCGCCAGAGCAGGCCCCCCCGTCGGGCTCGCGCGATCCCGGGTTGTGCGCCGAGCGCGTGCGCGCGGCGCTCCGGAACGAGATCGTCTCGCTCGGCGCGGGCGCGCGAGAGAAGCGCGACACCCTCCTCGCCGGCCTCGCTTCGGCCGAGCGGCGCCACGCGGCCCGCCGGTCGCTGGCCGAGGGCCCCGCGCAGTCCTTCGAGGCCGCGATGCTGGGCGTCGTTGACCTGCTCGCGCTGGTCACGCAGGCCGAACGGGCCGGCTCGACCGACGCGGTTGTCGCGGCCCTCGCCGACCTCACCGCGAGCCGGCGGGCGAGCGACGACGTCTACGCCCACCTGGACGCGTGCGCGAGCGCCGCGCTGCGCCTGATGATCCTCCGCATGGGCGACGGCGCGCCGGCGGGCGCCGCGCCGAACCCCGCCCCGGGCGACTCATCGCCCGCCTCCCGCGTCGGGGGAGCGCCTTGAAGCGCCCTTGGGCGAGTTCGCGCGGATGGCGCGTGGGCGCGTTGGCGCTCGGGCTGCTCACGCGCGCGGCGTGCGCGGCGCCCAGCTTTGAGCAGGCGCTCT